>DXVA01000159.1 GCA_019408975.1 Lentisphaeria bacterium
ATATAAATGATATGAGGGAAAAAATGAAACGAATCCTGAGTATGTTGCTGATGCTCTGCATCGGGTGTGCCTGCGGCGCAAACCTGAAACCGCCGTTCCGCGCGGAGGCGATGGCATTTTATTTTGTCCATGACGGAGGGCCGCTCAAGCTGGAGCTGAAAGTTGCGGCGGACGGCGAGAACAGGCATGGTCCGCTCTATCTGCGCAAAGACGGCGCATTTGTCGGACGCATTTTCGATGCGGATGAGAAGCTCGTCGAATGGGATTACCGGAAAATCAAGGCGGGGACGGAGACGGTGCTTTCCCATGACTTCGGAAAGAGTGCGCCGGCGGGCATCTACCAGATCCGTTACAGCGGAGCCAATATCGTCGTGACGCCGTCCGCGTTTCCCGAAAAGAAATTCGGTGTGGCGCCCCTGCGCTGCACGGTGAATGCCACCGCCTCGAAACAGTTTTCCGAAACATGGTTTTATATCCCTGAGAACGCCTCAAATTTGAGCGTGGTGTCGATCGGCGGAAAGCCAACGGTGAAAAATGCAAAGGGGAAAGCGGTCGGAAATGTGAAGAAGATTGACTTGGCGGCACACCGCGGCGAAGTCTGGCAGTTCAGTATGTCGATGAAGCCGGGTAAATATGAACGTTTCGGCTTTAACGACGCCACGCCGATCCTTTGCCCCGATGCGGAAACGGCGAGGCGGATCAAAGGCAGCCTCGAAACGGCATCCGATGGAACGCTTTATGCGCATAAGTTTCAGGTGAAGATTCATGACTGGATTCAGAATGCGAAGAAGACCGACCTGAAAATGGAAACTGTCGATCTGCGCAGATTCGTGCCGGAAATGGAGAAAGACCCCGCCGCGCGCGGATTGATCGGCCCGTGGGGGCTGTTCACTTACCTGAACGACATGATTGCAAAACAGAATATCGACCCGGCGAGCCCTGCGTTCGGCGAGACGAAATACGCGGATGCCCTTGCCGCCGCCTATGCCATGAACAAGCCTTACAATCCATATTACCTGAATCCGGTTCTGGAGAAACGTTTCCTGATTGCGGAGCTGAAAAAATTTCTGGGCATGACGGAAAATGAAACCTGGGCGCAGTCGTCCTTGAATTATTCCGGCGAAGACGCATTGAAAGTTGTGAAAAAATACGAGATTTTCCATGAAGCTTACCGTTCTCTGAAGGACAGGGAAGCGGCGGAACTCTGGTATGACGCCGTAAGGCGGATTGCCGACCGTTTTTCGATGTTCCGCGTGACCTGCGAGAACCAGTCTTCGCACTGGCCGTTCATCTACCTGAATCTGTATGAGGCGGCGGGCAATGAAAAATACCGCGAAATGGCGAAGGATTATGTCTACGGCATGAGCCGCGAGGGGGGCGATCCCTTCATGCAGACCGGATATCTTCAGGAGGCATACGGTCCCGATGCAACCTATCAGGGGCTTGGCGCGTGCTATCTCTCGCTCTATTACCGTATGAGCGGTGATCCTGTCGCAAAAAATATGCTGCGTACGATTTACGACTTCTTCAACCACACTGTTGCACCGGAACCGGATGGCAGGATTTTCGGCGCAAGCAGTTTTTCGCACCGTACGATGGGCTCATGGGTCCGCCGTCAGTACGGCGGCGGGCTTCAGATGATGAAGGGGGAACTGCCGGAGGCGGCGGTCTGGTTTTCCGAACCTGAAAACCAGAGTGTCGCAAAGACTTTCAGGCCGCAGGAATGCGCTCGCGGGGCGATCTATGCCACGAGTGTGATCTCGCCTTATTACTCCGTGTTCAAATATCCGTCGGGATTGCTGAAAGACGCAAAACTGCCGGTGATGCAGAGCGACAACTTCACGAAAAACTTCAACAATGAATTCATCGCGATCCGCAGGCCCGCTTATTATGCATTCGCCTACATCGGGCAGACCGCGCCGAACTGGACCGCCGGGCAGCGTCCGAAGAAACCGGGAAAATACCACTATAACAACAAATGGACTCAGACGCAGGGGCTGTCGATGCTCTGGTTCCCCGGTTTCGGTTCTTTTGTCCTTGCAATGAACTGGAGCGGAGATACCGCGCAGATTCTCCGGGCGGATCTTGACAACGGCGAATGCGCCTATCCCGACTACTGGGACTTCTCCGGCAAGTTCGCAAACGGCAAACTGCTCATCAAGAGCGGCATGTTCAATCTGAAAGACGTCACATTCGACCGGATCATCAGCTTTCCCGGCAACGGCGTTTCCCAGAAACTGATCGTGAACTTCCGGAAGGATGTCCGGGTAAAAGACCTGTATGAGCAGATTCCGTTCCTGATGGAAGGCAAAACGCTGAAATTCGAGTTCCTCGTGAACGGGAAGTGGCAGGGGGAACCGGGCATTGCCAGCGAGATACGCGTCAATGATTCGATCTTCATCCGGCTTTCGCGCCCGCTGCTCTGCGATTTCGGCCCGGAGTGCCGCTATCAGAACCAGAAAATGGGCGTGTTGCGCCTGCATCTGGGCAATGAGTTCAAATCCGGAGACCGTTTTCTGCTGACCTACTCGATTGAACGGGGGAAGCGGACATGAGGCATTTTCGCGGGAAATACGGAATTTTCACCCTTGTGGAGCTCCTGATCGTGATTGCGATCATCATGATCCTTGCCGGTATGCTTCTGCCTGCGCTGGGCAGGGCGCGGAATTACGCACGCCGCATTCAATGCGTCGGAAACTACCGGCAGATTTTCCTCGGCACCGTCAATTATCAGGATGAAAACAAGGAATTCATCTGCAATGGAGACATCCGGGGAACGGTTCTCGGCGGAGTCGGGCAGTACTGGCACACCCGCATTCTTTATTATGCCGGTGGACAGAAAGGGAAAACCAGCGCGAAGATTTTCAACTGTCCCTCGGAGCCCGCTCCGGAGAAATTGCCTTACACCTCCTACGGAATCAACTGCGCCTTCACCGGTGTCGCATGGCGTTCCGACGCGACTTACGGAGCGTTCATGCGCAAGACCTCCTCCGTGAAGGAGCCGTCCAGAGTGCTCCATGTGGCGGAGGGCGGGGGGATGAACTACCGGATCGACAGTGCGAACTGGTGGTATTTCCGGCATGGCGGAACTTACCTGCGCGCGCCGGGAACTTTGAACTATGGACCGGGCGCAAAGACCAATGTCATGTATTTTGATGGTCATGTCGCGCTGATGACCCAGCCGGAGTCGCGTCAGGTGAATATGCAGGACGGCTTTTATGCCAATGCAAAGGTGGACTGGCACGAATGATTACGGATGCATTTGAAATTGTCCCGGGGCTGGTTCCCGCTGACCGGACTTCCGTTCTGCGCATTATGCCGCGTGCGGGGCATACCCTGAATGAGCTCGGCGCCTTTACTCTCTATTACCGCGCCCATGAGAATCTTCTCCGCGGCGGCAGGATCACTCCCGATACGGAGAAACATCCCCTGCCTTTGTGGCGTGAGGATCATGGCGAGCTTGTGATCGAAGGTTTTTTTGCCGGAGAACAGGAGCATTCCATTGACCTGATCCGCCCGGGAAACGAGTCGCGTCCCGAAGTGCTTGCCGCATTCCGGGTTTATTCTCTGAAAGAGGATTTTCACGGTTTGAAGCCTTACCGCGGGAACTTCCACCAGCACAGCACGAACAGCCGCTGCTGCCATGCCCCTGAAGATACTCCCGCCCATGTTGCCGCGGAGAGCCGCAGGATCGGCATGGATTTCACGACGATCAGCGATCATTCCTATTATGACTCCGTCCGGGAGGCGGAGGCTGTGTATGCGGATGTCCCGCTTGATCTGGCTCTGTTCCCCGGCGAGGAGGTGCACCCGATGCAGTGGAGTCAGCATATCGTGAATTTCGGCGGGCGTCACAGCATTACCGGGCTGATCGAAGCCGACAGGGAGAAGTTTTACCGGGAGGTGGAGGAGATACGGAAAAAACTGTGCCTGCCGGACCGGATGGATCAGTTTGTCATTGCCGCGTCGCAATGGGCGTTTGCGCGGATACGGGAGGCAGGCGGACTTGCGATTCTGGCGCATCCGTTCTGGTATTACAATCCGCTTGCCGGGCTGATGGTGTCTCCCGCCGTGACGGAGGAGCTGATCCGGCGGGGCGGATTTGACGCGATGGAGGTCGTCAGCGGTTTTTATTATGATATCGCCGAATATAACAACTGGCAGATTGCCCGCTGGTTTGAGAGCCGGGCGGAGGGACGGCGGATTCCGCCGCTCGGAGTCAATGATTCGCATCGCTGTCAGGGAGAGAAGTCGGAGTTCGACTGGTATTCCACCGTGCTTCTTTCGGAATCAACCTCGTTTGAGGATATCCGGAATGCGGTTCTGGACTGCCGCTGCGGCGCGGTCGAAAGCCTGCCCGGGGCTCCGGTGAAAGTGTATGCTTCCCTGCGCCTTGTCAAATATATTCATTTCCTGCTGCGGGAATACTTCCCGGTGCATGATACTCTGTGCCGGCAGGAAGGGCTGGCGATGGAGGCACACTGCAAAGGCGTGCCCCGCGTTGCGGAACGGCTCTCCGCATTGAGCGGCGGAACGGAGGAATGGCGCCGTCGTTTTATGGGAGCGCTTTACCGGAAACAAAAGGAAGAAAAATGCTGAAACAAATTGTTGCCTGTTCTCTTGCGGCGGCTTCCGCGGTTCTCGCGGCGGCTGAATTTCTCGGTCCGGACCGCTTCTGGCGCCCGCGCGAAAATATGATGTTTTTCCTCAATGACGAAACCGGCGGCGGTTTCGATTTGAAGATTGATTTCCGCGATATGAACGTTTACTGCGAGGGGGCGCGAGACGCATACGTGTTTGTGATCGCGCCGGACGGCAGGATTCTTGCGCGGCGTCTTCTGCCGGATGACGGAATCACGAGGAATGAACCCAAATATAAAGACGGCTACGCGGACATCGGGCTGGACTTCCGTTACCGTGCATACCATCGGTTGAATTCGGAAAACGGTATCCCGCCGGGTAAAAAGCGTTCTCCGTATCTGGCGGAACCGCAGAAAATCAAGGCGCGCACGTTCTCTCTGCGGATTCCCGATGCGGGGAAGGGCATTTACCGGCTTGCCGTCGCCGGATGCTGGGATCACTGGTTTTCCGTGACGCCGTCGCGCCGGATGTCCGCCGCGCTTCATCCGGGGCAGGGTGCCGTTTATCTGCACCGGGATCAGTTGCGGGATGGGTATCTTTATATTCCGGCGGGAGTGAAGGATGCGAGTATCGCGCTGACCGGGGAAATCCGGCCGTTCAACTGGCGCGTTTCTGCGGAAATTGACGGAAAGACTGTTGCCGAAGTTCAGATGAAGCAGTTCTATCATTACTGCGTGCTGAAAAATCTGCCGCCGGGAAAGGTGCTCCGCCTGAAAACCTCCGGCGATACCACCGGGGCGATGCTCCATGTGAAAGGGATTCCGTTCATCGTTTGCGAAGATGCGGCGACTGCGCGGAAAATTGCGGGCGGTATCCCGGAGCCGGAGTTGAAGATTCTTGCGCGGTACGGCTCTGCGGACAATTGGTCGAAGCGTGTGCAGATGTTCGGCAATGCGCTTGGATTCGGTGATTATGACGGTTCGGGGCTGACGATCGGAGAAAAAGAGAATCCCTCTCTCTGGCGTTCCTCCTGGTGGAATTTCGGAGACGGGAACGGCGTTGTGCCTCGGAAGGATGTGCCTGCGGAGGTGAAACGGGCTTTGACCGCCCTTTATGAGAAATGGGCGCTCAACCGTTATGTGATGGAACTCGGCACATGCACGAACCAGTGGGGGAAGATTCTGGAAAACATGGCGGCGATGTATGAATTCACGGAGAGCCCCGTGATTCTGGAGGCTTTGCGGTACAATGTGAAACGGATGTGCGCGAAGGACTCGCTCGGGCGTGTGAATCCCGACCCCGATTCTTTCAAATCCGGGTATGAACCGGACTCCGGACGGATCGACAACGGAATCATGGCGGAGTGTCTGGGGCATGACAACGAGTACAATCTGGAGACGGATGCTCACATGAGCAGGGTTTATCAGACTGTGAAACAGCGGGAGATTGTCGATTACCAGACTGCGTATTACCGTCTGAAGACCCATTTGACCCTCTCGCGGACAGGTGGGCTTCCTGCGAATATCTTCAAAGGGACATGCTGCCCGACGGACGCCAATTTCCGCACCCGGTTCTATACCCACAAAACCGGGGCGCTTCTTGACCTGATCCCTTACGGCGATCTCTGGAAAGACGGAAACAGCCCGAAGCAGTCGCAATGGCCCTGGCTCGAAAAGGAACCGTTCAGCCGCGATCTGGAAGGTCGTTACCGCGCCGTGAACACCGGGACTTATTACGTGCTGTTCTATACGGGTCCGTCCTATCCCCGCTGGCAGGCATGGGGCGCGCCGGAATTCGACGGGAACAGCATGGAATTTGTCGGTTTCAACGGCATGGGATACGGCGGCTGGCAGGCTTATCCGAACAAATCCGGCGGTCTGTGCGCCGTATGGATTCCCGGATGTGGACCGTTGCTTCTTGCGAACAATCACAATGTGATGTACGGGAATACGCTCTGGGGCGAGAACCTGGCTCCTGCGGCTGAAAAATCCGCGCCGAATGTGAATTCCGCCGTGACTGCGGACGCCTATTGCGATGCGGTTTCCGGGTTCGATCCTGAAAAGAACGTATTCGTCCGCAAGGGCATGATTCCCGATACGCCGCTGCATTTCGAGCGCAGGATCGCAGTCGGAAAGAACGAGCTGAAAGTGGAGATTACGCTCTCTGCGGAAAAGGATTTTCGCATGAGAAGCTTGTATGAGTCGGTCCCGTTCTTCGCCGATCAGCGGAAGCTGACTGTTGACGGCAGGAAGATGACGCTTCCCGCAGCGCGTGTGACTCCGATGAAGACGGTTGCCGGGGAGACGGAGGGGCTTGCCGGGGACACGATGAATTTCAGAGCTTCCGAAATCGTTCTGACGGGGCCTTCCGGCAGGGGGGCGGAAATCGTTTTCGACAAAGAATATGAATTCATCACTTCCACGCCGCTCCGTTACCGGAGTATTGCCGCCGCAATGAGCAGTTTCAATGTCAGGCTGCCGGCTGACTGGAAAAAGGGCATGAAGCATCAGTTGAATTATACTCTGCGAATCATTCCCTGAAAAAACGGAATCCGGTTTGGATCTCTGCCGGAAGTAAGGAAAAAAGCCCTGCGGGTCTGATGAACCGGCAGGGCTGATCTTTTATTCCCACTCGATTGTTCCCGGGGGTTTGGAAGTGATGTCGTAGACGACGCGGTTGACGCCTTCGACTTCGCGGATGATCCGTTCCGTCATGGTGTCGAGGAGTTCCCACGGCAGGCGCACGACCTGTGCCGTAACCGCGTCCACGCTGTTGATGGAGGGGATTGCGATGACGTAGTCATAGGTGCGCTTATGGTTTTTCATGCCGACCGTCTTGACCGGAACGAAAATGGCGAATGTCTGCCATGTCTTGTGATACCAGCCGGACTTCATCAGTTCTTCGGTGACGATGGCATCGGCTTCGCGCAGGATTTTCAGGGTGCTGCGGTCGATGGCGCCGAGGTGGCGCACACCGAGAGAGGGACCGGGGAAGGGGTGTCTGTCAATGAGCTCGGAGGGGAGCCCCAGAAGACGCCCGACCACGCGGACTTCATCCTTGAACAGACGTTCGACCGGTTCCACGAGTTTGAACTTCATGTCTTTCGGAAGCCCGCCGACGTTGTGGTGGCTCTTGATGACTCCGGCGGGATTGCCGTCCAGAGGAATGCTCTCCAGGATGTCCGGATAGATCGTGCCCTGTCCGAGGAACGGCGCATCTATTTTCGCGGCGGCTTCCGCAAAGACCTCGATAAACTCTTTGCCGATGATCTTGCGCTTCTGTTCGGGATCGCTGACCCCCTGCAGTTTGTCGAGGAACCGGTCGGAGGCGTCGATGTAGCAGAGATTCATGTCGAAGTTGCGCGCGAAAATCTCCTGCACCATCTCCGGTTCGTTTTTGCGGAGCAGTCCGTGATTGACGAAAACGCAGGTGAGCTGTTTTCCGATCGCCTTGTGGATCAGGGCGGCGACGACGGAGGAGTCCACGCCGCCGGAGAGTCCGAGCACGACTTTCTGGTCGCCGACCTGTTCGCGGATGTCCCTGACGGCTTCTTCGATAAAATGTTCCATGGTCCAGGAACCTTTGCATCCGCACTGGTTGTGGCAGAATTCGACGGCACGTTCGATCTTTTCCGTCAGATCGGCTCCCTTACTGTTCATGATCTTCATGACGGGCAGTCCGAGAGCCGTGAACTTTTCGAGTTCCTCCTGATGTGCGGGAGCTTCTGCATCCGTGCAGATGATGAGCCCGACGGGTTTTTCCTGCATCAGGCGTTCAACGCTGACCGTATAGGGCATGACCATCGTGTAGATGTGCTTGTCGCGGATCGCCCGCGCGATCTTCTGAATGTCTTCGCAGACGAAGTTCAGGAGAACAATGGTTTCTGGTGTTTGCTTCATAAAAAATAACCCCATGATAATTAGTTGACAATCCCCGGAAAATACACCGCTTTTGCCGTGAAGTCAAGAGCGGAGCTGAAGATTTCCTTATTCCTTCGGGCCGGAGTAGGTGGGCCAGAGCCAGTATTGCGTGGATGACGGGGCTGTATTGTTGTGTTTGAGCCCGGCATTCTGATAAGCGACTGGTTCGGCATGTCCGTCGATGAAAGCGAAATTCGAGCGTGAGTTGTGACAATAGAAACTCCGTCCGGAACTGTTTTCCGTGGTGATATCGCTGTAATAACGGACGTAGTCCATGCTGGCTGCATCGTCTCTGGAGGTATCGGAAATAAGCGCTTTATGACTCGGATTGACGATTCTTCCCAGCCTGACCGGCGTACAGACATAATTCCCGAAAGGATGGGTGTAGACCTGACCTCCCTGGATATAGCCTACATACGGGTTATAACCATAACGGGTTGTAAATACACTTTCGGCATATTGCTGCGGTGTGAATCTGGCTTCCTGGCGGGGACGCCTGACGGTACAGCCGTATTTGAAGATGTTTCTGTTCTTCAGATATCCCGATTGCCAGAGAACATAGACCGGACGCCCTTTTTCCAGAGGAATGCTGTCGTCATTATTCAGCGGCAGGAATCCGAAGTCATTTGCATACTGATTGCATGACAGCACGATCTGTTTGGCACTATTGATGCAGGAAACCGCCTGAGCCTTTTCTTTTGCCTTGTTCAATGCAGGCAGCAGCATGGAGGCTAGAATTGCTATAATTGCAATTACAATGAGCATTTCTATCAGGGTGAAATATTGCCGTATGGCAGGATATTGTGTTGTTGCAGAATTCATTGTGCAGCCTCCTTGTTGATGATGTGATCGGTGAAAAGTGAAATACGGCAGGAGATTTGAGTTAAACCATGCAGTTTCTGTTTCATACTGCGGGCCCCTTCTGTTTTTACGGGTTTGTTTTTTTCAGCGGGCGGTAACAGAGCAGGCGGCTTTCCCGCAGCGGGCAGTCTATTTTGAACGTTCTGCCCTGTCCGATTTTTTTTCCCGTTGCCGGATCGAAAAGTTCCATCTCTCCGGGAAAGGTCAGCTGGACAGCCTGCGCCAGACGGTGGATTGAAATGGCGCCGTTGCCGACAGCGACTGCGTTACCCGGTTCGGAATGCGGTGTGATTCCCGCCTCAAGCGCCGCATTGTGTAGCCGTTGCGGTGTCAGCCCGTCCGGTTGTGCCGAATAG
>DXVA01000016.1 GCA_019408975.1 Lentisphaeria bacterium
GAATATTATCTGACGGGGGTCGTCGCCACTCTGTTTCAGCATTCGCAACGCTACTCCGGCCCGCTTGCAAGAATTTATGACATCCTTGAAAAACAGGAACGCTGCCCTTTCTCTGTAACAGAAGCCGCGGAAGCATGTCATTATTCGAGAAATCATTTTTCCGTATTGATCAAGCAGATGACGGGGCTTACGGCAAAAGACTTCCTGAATCAGCTCCGTATGGAAAGTGCAAAACGGTATTTACGTTATTCGGATAAAAATATCGGTGAAATTGCCGCGATCATGGGATTCTCCTCCCAGTTTCATTTTTCCGATTTTTTCAAACGGATGACCGGAAGCTCACCCCTCCATTATAGAAAAGAGCTTTTGCAGCAGGCAGCCATCTGCAAACTGCCGTGAAAGCCGTTTCCTGCATCCGCAATTCAGTTCGGCTGTGCAATCTTCTGCAACAGGGCGTTTTCTTTCATTCTGAAAAACCGGGTGCCGCAGGCGAATTTCCCTGATATTCAGCGGAAAAGATCACTCCCGAATTGGAAAGAATGCCTCCGTAAATACAGCCTTTCAGCATTTGGATTGAAAACGGTGTGTTCGTAAAACGCTTGAATACCACATCGTCATCAAGCAGGTCCGCATCCAGGAAATGAACATCAATCCGGTCGCCGGTCCGCCAGTCGATTTCAAAAGAGGCATCCTCCCACGTGACATCCCGCCCGGTCTTGCGGTATCCCCGTTTCCAGGAATCGAAAAGCTCCCTGCCGTTCTGCCTGACAATGATCCGGTGGTTCAATTTTTCAAGCGAGTCAGCGGCATAACGGGCAAGTTCCTTGAACGACTGCTGCTTCAGGAGACGCGCCCGTTCCTTTGCAGGAGATTCCTGAAGCCGGATCAGCAGATCCGCCATGCGCCGTTTGAAATCCTCGCCTTTGACCGTCCCGCCGCATGCAACGGCATCTTCCGCCGCAAAGAAAGAACGTTTCAGCGTCACCCGGTATTTTCCCTCGGGGACAGCAAGGCCAAGCTCCACTTCCGCAGTTTTTGTCTTCATGGCCTTGTTGAATAATTCGCCCAGGGCATCATGCGATGCGGTGCCGGCATCAAGAAGGATCGTTGTCCTGAAGAAAGATTTCCGGCAAAGAATCACACGCACCTGATCTCCGCTGCGGTAAAAAAAGCGGAACGTATCGCCGATACGGAAATTATGTATGCCCTTCCGGGCTGTCCGAGGGTAGACTTTTTCTTCATTTACAAAGACATACAGTTCGATGCGCCCCTTTTTCGCGGAATCATTCACTGCCGCATTCCGTATCACACCCGTATATTCCGCCGCCTCTCCAGAGAAAGCGGAAAAAACGGAGAACAGAAGCAGAAAACAGACGCAGAATTTCATTTCCGGTTCCTTTCCGGCGCCTGATCAGTTCTGGAACATGCCGGGCCCGTAAGGATTGACTTCCCACCCTCTCGGTTCATTGAAAGGGCGCGGATTGACTCCCGCACGCTCATAATCGGTACAGCCACTCAGAAAAATTCCCGCAGCCAGCAGGAACAGCGCCGCAATTAAAAATTTCATGAAAAACCTCCATATACAAAAAAACCGTCGCAACTTTCCAGCGGACGGTTTTTTAATTCTGCTTGATTCAGGACAGCTCAGAACATTTCGTAGCATTTCATTTCAAGAGCCTGCAACACCAGCACTCCTACGAGAAGGAGAAAGGTGAGAATCGCGCAAACCGTAAAAAACTTTGATGAATACATGACCCGCCTCCTTACTTAGCGGCAGCCGGAGCAACCGCTTTTCCTGTTGCGGCGGCAATATCCTCATCCGCAAAATAGACATCGTCTCCCACTCTCAAATCGGAAAGCTCGCCGCTGACAAGATTGCAGATCGCGTTGTGGTCATCGACTTTCGTTACAATCAGCTTACCGATGAATTCAGGCTTGTCACTGTTCAAACCGCGCGCAATCGTCATGATCTTGCCGGCAGGAAGCGGGAACGCAACCTTATTGTCTTTGATTCCGTATTTCTGGACAAACTCATATTTTTTGCCGATATTGATGGTGATGAAACCGAAGTCTTTGTCGATATATTCGATTTTGCCCTTGATGTAACCGTAACATTCCGGATCTTTATTGGTCAGCAGTTTTGTGGGGATACGGGATTTTCCGTCATCGGAAATAACGCGAAGCAACTCGTCAATTCTCTTCTGCTTGGCTTTGATGTCTGCAAGATGGCTGGAAATCGTTTTACGGTGAGCCGCGATCTGGTTGTTCAGAGAAGCCGTTTTTCTTTTTTCCGCGGCAAGTGCATTCCGTGTAGCGTCGGCTGCTGATTTGTGCTTGCGGATTTCAGCAAGCGAAGTATTCAGTTCACTGGCATAATTGGCGCCGTTCAAGTTCGGGCTTTTGACCCCGAGTGTTCTGCTGATCGTCGCAATATGGGATGCAAAACGGTCTCTGCGGCCTTTGATGTCATTGATTCTTGTATTAACCTTCTGGGCGGCGGCATTTGCCTGCGAGGAATTCTTCAGTTCATTGGCGGAAATGGAAGCACCGACAAGACTTCCGGTCCTGACATAATTTGCAAAGACATCATCCCGGTTGCGTTTGAACGCCGATATTTTGGAGCTGAAATCCTTGTCCTTATTTTCATAAGAGGTGACATTCTGGAAATCTTTTGCGTTTACGCCGGTGATTTCCAGCGTATTCGCCGTCCTCTGGAGAGACTGGGCGAGATCGTTGCGCTGCCTTACGATTCTGGCGGCATTGTCTTTCAATTTCGGCAGCACCTGATCCAGATTCGCATACTGGGTATGTTTGAGTTTGTCGGCTGCGAGTTCCTGAGCTGCTTTCGTTCCCGAAGCGCTTTTATCATCCAATGCTGCCGCGGTGGCATTGATCGCAGCCGCCATCTTCTGCCATCCGTCCGTCAATTCATTGCGCTTGCTGAACAGCATATACGAAAATACAACGGCTGCAATCGCAGCAAGCAAAATCAGGATGTTGATGACTCTGTTCAAAATACCCATGTCCCTTTTCTCTCCTGTCAAAAATGTTATTACAAATGAAACACCAGTTTTTTATAAAGTATGGTTTGCTTACACTACATTCACAAATCATCTTGTCAAATAAAAATTTGCTGTTACAGGCAGATTTTCCTGCATTTTTTTTCATTTTTCCTGCAAAAACGGCTCTTTTCCGGGAAAATCATGCCCTCGCAATGTAAAGAAAACGGGTTCCTCCGAATTGTCTGATGGTTTGAACCTTCCACTCCGGAGGAAAGATCTTCAGCTGGAAGTTCGCTTCCGGGAGCTCCCAGATCATCAGGGAACGCTCCGCCCATGCAGTGAATGATTTCTCATGCAGAAGACCGTCCAGCAGTTCCGACGATTCCGCATACGGCGGGTCCGCAAAAATGAAATCCGGCGCGGGAAGCGATGAAAACCGGACGGCACACTCCGGCAATGTCCCGCTGAACACGGTAAAACGGCAGGAGGAACAGACAGGTTCGACTTTCCTGAGATTTGATTTAAGCGCGGAAAGGGACTGCGGCGACTTTTCCACAAACAACACAGACTCCGCGCCGCGGCTTGCAAACTCGAATCCGACAGCCCCGCTGCCCGCGAAAAAATCGCATACACTCCTGCCTTCAAGATCCCCCAGACTGTCGAACAGCGCTCTGCGCGCCCTGACGGCAGTCGGCCTCACCAGCGCTCCGCCGGGAACCTTCAGGGAGATGCCCTTCGCCATTCCGCCTGAAATTTCCATACCGGTCTTTATTCCCACTCAATGGTTCCCGGCGGCTTGGACGTGATGTCATACACCACGCGGTTTACGCCGTTGACCTCATTGATGATACGGCTCGATATCCTGCCGAGCAGATCGTATGGGAGCTGAACCCAGTCCGCCGTCATGCCGTCCTGACTTTCCACTGCACGCAATGCAATCACATTGTCATAGGTGCGCTCGTCGCCCATGACTCCGACCGTTTTCACGGGAATGAAGACCCCGAAAGTCTGCCATGTCCTGTAATAAAGCCCCGCTTTTTTCATCTCGTCCACAATGATTTCATCGGCGTCGCGGAGCGTGTCCAGATCTTTCTTGTTGACCTCGCCGAGCATACGCACTGCAAGGCCGGGCCCCGGAAACGGCTGGCGCATGACCATCTCTTCCGGCAGTCCGAGCTTGCGCCCGACTTCCCGGACTTCGTCCTTGAACAGACGGCTCAACGGCTCCAGCAGCTTCAGGTTCATTGTGGCGGGAAGCCCGCCGACATTGTGGTGGCTCTTGATGACCGCACTCGGGTTGCCGTCGATCGAAACGCTTTCGATCACGTCCGGATAGGTGGTTCCCTGGGCAAGGAATTTCACATCGGAAATCTCGGACGCCGCCTCATCGAACACCTTGATGAACTCATGCCCGATGATCTTGCGTTTCTGTTCAGGTTCACTTGCACCCTTGAGTTTTTCAAGGAAACGCGCCTCGGCGTCAACATATTTCAGCGGCATTTTGAAAGAACCGCCGAACAATGCCTTGACCCGTTCCGGCTCGCCTTTGCGAAGCCCGCCGTTGTTCACGAAAATACAGGTAAGCTGGTTCCCGATCGCTTTATGAATCAGAGCCGCGGCAACGGAGGAGTCCACGCCGCCGCTGAGCCCGAGGATCACTTTTTCCCCCTTGACTTTCTCGCGGATTTCACGGAGGGCGGATTCGATGAACGATTCCATGTTCCAGCTTCCGGGGCAACCGCAGACCTTGCGGCAGAAGTTTGTAATGATGATCTGCCCTTTCGGCGTATGCACGACTTCAGGGTGAAACTGAATTCCGTAAATCTTCTTTTCCGGGTTCTGGATTCCGGCAAATTCCGTATTGTCCGTACAGGCGAACCGGGAAAAACCTTCCGGGAGCTTCGTGACCTTGTCTCCATGAGACATCCAGACCTGCCCTTTTGCAGGGAACCCTTCAAACAATATGGATTCTTCGCACGCCTCGATTTCCGCTTTTCCGTATTCGCGCGCCTTGCCGCGTGCGACCTCCCCGCCGAGAGTCTGCACCGTCAGCTGCATTCCGTAGCAGATGCCGAGAATCGGAATTCCAAGCTTGAAAATTGCAGGATCGCATTTCGGCGCTCCATCCTGATAAACACTTGCAGGCCCGCCGCTCAGGATAATTCCCGCCGGCGCCTCTTTTCTGATTTCATCCGCGCTGATTCTGAAAGGAACGATCCGGCTGTAAACATGGCATTCACGGATTCTGCGCGCGATCAACTGACTATACTGGGAACCGAAATCAAGGACCAGTATGTTTTCGCTTTTCGACATAGGCGTTTCTCTTTGCTTTCTGAATTATTTTGCTATATAATAGACTCCATTTTCCTCTTTTTTTCCAGTTTTTTTTGCAAGGAAATGAAAAAATTATTTTCCGGTCCTGGCAAAGCGGAAACATAAATCCGGTCCTGAAACTTGATTTTTTTTCTTCCCGTGATACTTTCTTTCAGGATTCGGAATCAACAAACAAGGAGTCTTTACATTATGGCAGGAAAAACCAGAAAGTCGAAACGCCCGGACTGGGACAGTTATTTCATGCAGATCGCTCAGGTTGTGGCTCTCCGCAGCAATTGCTCCCGTCGTCAGGTGGCGGCGGTAATCGTCAAGGACTGCCGGATCATTTCCACCGGTTATAACGGCACTCCGCGCGGCATCAAAAACTGCTGTGACGGCGGATGCCCCCGCTGTGCGTCCGACGCCCCGTCCGGCACGAATCTCGGAGAATGCCTCTGCTGTCACGGCGAGGAAAATGCCATTGTCCAGGCGGCATACCACGGAATATCGGTCAAAGACGCGACTCTCTACACCACCTTCAGCCCGTGTCTGCTCTGCGCAAAAATGATCATCAACGCCGGAATCAAAGAAGTCGTTTACAAGGAGCGTTACTCCATCGACGACACTTCCAAACGAATTCTCAAGGAAGCCAAAGTCAAACTCCGCCCGCTTGTCGAAAAGAAAGCATAGTGAGGACTGAGAAGCTATTGGACTGAAAATGAATAGTGATGAGGAAATCAAGGCTCTGGTGGCGGCGGAAAAGGCATTCTGAAAGCCCGGTCAGGAACTTTTCGGCGGAACATTTTCCAGATAAATGGTCTGCGTCGGATACGCCATATTCAAACCAGCCTCATTGAACTGCTTGAGTATTGTCATGTTGAGTTCATTGAGCAGCGCCTCCTCCTCGGCAAAAGAGTTTGTCTTGAACCACATTATGACGTGGATATTCATGGAGGAGGCGGCAAACTGCGAGAAGAAAATATGAGGCGCATAGCCTGCCGCATCGGGACCGTGGAAGTTGTCCATGATTTCATGAAGAATCTTCATCGCCTGCTCCATCTGTTCCGGCGCCGTGTCATAAGTCAGCCCGATATCCATCACATGTTTGATGCGCCCGCTGCGGTTGACATTGCAGACCGTCGTATTGGTAAGCATACTGTTCGGAATCGTATAAACCGACTCGTCCGCCGTCGTGATTTTGCTGCTGCGCATTCCGACATGCGTGACGATGCCGTTCACATCGCCCGCTTTGATCCGGTCCCCAAGCCGGAACGGGCAGTCCGCGATGATGACAATCGTCCCGAAGAAATTGGAAACGGTATCCTTCGCCGCAAGTGCGATCGCCAAACCGATGACACCCGCGCCCGCCAGCAGAGCCGTGATATCCAGATGGAAGATGTTCTGCCCGATGAACAGGACGGTAGTAATCGCAATCGCTATTTTCAGTGTGTTTCCGATCATGCTGACCGTCAGGTTGTCGAGCGTGTTGTCGTTTCGTTCCGCAAACTGCCGGATTTTCCGGTCCATAACGGAAACCAGCCCGAAAACTCCCCATGCGATGATCAGAGTGACCGCCGCATAGAAAAAGCGCATATCCATGTCGTGCAGATTCCGCGGCAGGCTTTTCAGGACCGGAAAGAAAAACAGGAAGCAGGACGTGAGGACAGCCAGCAGAATCACCGGTGTGGTCAGCACGTTGAGGATCTCCCACCGCCAGAGATTCCTGTGCCTGTCGATCCGGTTTTGAGTCAGGCGGCGGAAAAGCCATGTCAGGAACACCCCCGCCAGAATCGAAACGGCGCTTCCGATCAGGAAGTTCAGCAGATTGTCACGTTCCCGCGAGAACCAGCTTTTCGTTTTCTGCGCATCGGAGTCCAGTTTGCTGATAATCTCCTCCGGCGAGACATCGGCAATGTCATCCTCTTCCTCCTGCTTTTCCTCCGCAGAAACCGGTTTCTGCTTTTCCGTATGCGGCACAGCTTCCTTTTCCAGTAAAGCCAGCTGGCCGTTCAGGTAAAACGGCAGAAACAACCCTGCCGGAATCAGCATGAAACAGAGAAAGTTTTTCCATTTTCTTGATGTCGCCATTGGAGATTTCCTTCCGGGGATCAGATGATTACTCTCGGAAACAGGATATTGTTTTCGAGATAAATATGTTCATGAGTCTGCGCATCCATCTCCCTGAGTCCGTTGTAAAGCATCCGCATGGTGGTTTCATGTTTTTTTCTGACGGCAGCCTGCATACTGACACCCCCTGTTTTAATCTTGATTTCCGGGACATGTATTTTCGAGTAAAATACGTCCGTGGAAGATTTCCCCATGCGGCTTAACATAGAGTCGTTTTGGAATTTGTCAAGCCCCGCAAAGCCCCCCTTGACGGCATAACTGATTTCTTCTCACACGGAACAACGGCAAATAAGGAAGATTGTTTTTTTTATAAAAATAATTCCGGAAAAGTTATTTTTTTTGATATTCCCCCTTGACATTTGCAATGTTCTGTTATATAATCTAAATATAGCTAAACGGGTTTCGCAAAAGGTGGAAATTATGGCGGGCAATCATATCACTCTGCGGGAAATTGCAAAAAAAGCAAATGTCTCTGTAACGACGGCGTCCATGTTTTTGAATGGAAAAGCCAGAGAACACCGTATTTCCCCGAAAACCTGTGAACGCCTCCGGAAAGTCATACGGCAGGAAAACTATCAGCCCAATGTCAATGCCCGGGCGATGGCAATGAAAGCAACCAATCTGATCGGCTGTGTTCTCCGCAATGACCTGGAAGGTTCTTTCTGGGTGGAAATCCTATCCGGCCTGAATGAGGTGTTTCAGCCGCATAACTACCATCTGGTGCTTGCGGTTTCGTCCGGAAAACCGGAGGAGGAATTGAAAGCATTTGAATTTCTGCATGCCAAGGGAGTCGATGCTTATGTATGGGTCCCAGTCATCGGCAATGCCGGAGCACCTAATCTTGATGCCATTCGGAATCTGATTGCCGGTCGTCCCATCATTACCATGACCTACTTGGCGGAAAACGTCAGCGGCGTGGCGATTGACGAAGAAGCCGGGGGCAGACTGGTGGCGGAATACCTGTCATCCAACGGGCATAGCAAAGTAGCAGTCGTTGGAGGGCTGTCTTTTCACGGGGATTCCATTTCCGGCAGCAGCTGATTCAGGCCGGTGCGGAAGTAAATATGTTTCCGAATGTGAAAAGTTATCTGCCTCATCTCCGGGAATACACGGCAGTATTCTGTTTTTCCGATCTTCTGGCGCTGGAACTGTATGAATGCTGTGCGGCAAAAGGTTTGAAAGTCCCCAGAGATGTATCGATTGTCGGTTATGACAACATGTCTTTCACCAGTTTGATGAATCCGGAGCTGACAACAGTCCATCAGCAGAAACGCGAACTGGGACAGGCAGGCGGCAGACTGATCCTTGATTTGCTGGCCGGTCACGCACGGCAGGCCAGGCAGATCAAACTTACTCCCACGTTAATTGAACGCAGCAGTGTTCAAAATATAAAAACTAAAAAAAACAAAAGAAGGAGTGTCTGATGAAGAGGAGAAGCAATGATTTCACACTGATAGAGCTTCTTATAGTAATTGCAATCATCGCGATTCTGGCGAGTATGTTGCTGCCGGCTTTAAATAAAGCCAAGGGAATGGCTCAGAAGATTGCCTGCGTAAACAACAGCAAGCAGCAAATGAATGCGGTCATGATGTATGCCGATCAATCGAACGGCTGGGTTCTGCCGGGAGCCCTGGGAGCCACTTCAAAACTTTGGGTAGGAGAAATTTATCAGCTGATCACAGGCAGAACCATTCCGGGCATCAATGAAGCCAACAGGAACAAACTGAAAATGTTTGTCTGTCCGGCAGAAAGCGCAGGATTCGGAACTTACCCCAACAATCTTTTCCCCTATACCCATTACGGTGTCAATACAAGGCTGGCGGGGGGAAGCAGTGCAGAAGCAACATTGCCCGCCAGTATGCGAAAGGACTCTTCGATCACCCAGCCTTCGGTTGCAGTCTACTGCGGAGACAGTACGACTTTCCGAAGTTATGCACTGCAATATGCGACCTGGTATGCCATGCGGCATGGCGGCATTCTGGCACAGCTGGTCAATACTGAGCGCAAGGAATATGTCCTGGGAACGGCAACGATCGGATACTATGACGGTCATGTGGAAAGCCGCAGCCGCAAAGAGTTCTACAATGATGCCGTTCTGAAAGCGGGCTACAAATAATTTCAAAAGGAAAGACAAGATGTCACAAAAGAAGATTCTACTGTTTCTTGCCTGCACGATACTTCTGAATGTTTACAGTGGCGAATTCAGCCGTGAATCCGCCACCCGGCTCTGGCAGCAGGAAACCAGAGGGCATAATCTGGCTGCCGGAAAGGCATTTGAGTATTCCATGCAGCCCGGATATCATCTGACCAAAAGCGATACGGACCCGTATGAACTCACGGACGGGAAACTTTCCGGCTACCCAAAAGATAAAATCTGGTTTGACCGCAACGCCGTCGGCTGGCACACGAATGAAGCGCCATCCGGTTTTAATCTGCTGATGGATCTCGGCAAAATGGAAAATATAGAAAAAGTCGTCATCCGCCTGCTGGGAGGAGCGGAACAGCGGGGCTTGATCTTCCCGAAATCGGTCGCAGTCTATATTTCCAGAGACGGACGGAATTATTATCAGGCGGGCAGCCTGCAGAAACTGATGCCCGGCGAAAAAGATCAGAGCGATTTCAAGCAGTGCTTTTTTCTGCCGGAGGACGGTACCGCTTATGTATATCCGTTCGCAATCAATGTACGGGCTGCCGCCCGATATGTCATAATCCGGATTCATGGCGCCAGCAGCGCTGTTTTTTCCGATGAAGTTGCCATTCTGGAAGGCAATCCGACGGTTTCCGGATTCAATCATACCTATCGGGGCACTCCGGAACAACTGCCGATGAAAGGAATCGTGGCAAAGCCGAACAGCGGGCGTTTTGTCGTTCCCCGCAATCTCTCCGCGCCGAATTCATTTTTCATCAGCGATATGCGCAATCCGAAAAATAAAAACGCCAAAGCCGAGCTGGTAATTGAAGTGCCGACTGAAATTATTCTGGAAGCGCCATCTGCCACGCCGGAGAAAACCGTGAAAAACGGAAAGAAAATCAACCGTTACAGAGTCCCGTTGAAAAAACTCGGCAATCGTGCCCAAACCGATATGTTCTACTTCAAGCCTGCCGCAGAACCCGCGCCGAACGCAACGGCAACACTTTATGTGGAATGCGCGGACGAACCGGTATGGCCCCGGTCATATCCACTGGAAATACTGGAGTTTCCGGAAATGGAACATCCGCTGAACGGGTTCCCGGTTGATCTCTCCTGGATGGGAGTCAGCGACCAGCAGGGATGGCCCGGTTTTCTGGAAAACTGGAAAAAATTCGGTTTCGATGCAGTTACCTGTTTCCCCCGCTACTATCTGACGCCGCAGAAACGAAAACAGCTTGCGGATTATCTGAAGAAAGCTCGTGAAAACGGTTACAAGGTAGTTGTAAATGAATCTCCGTTTCATCTGATGGAAAAAAATTATGCCGGTAAAAATGAAATTTACACGCAGCTGGCAGACGGAAAAAGCAATCGGAATTTATGCCCTTCCTATACCGGGAAATATTATGGAAAGGAACTGGAACGCATCGAAGACAATGTGCGCCTGACTGTTCCCGACCGTATCTACTGGGATATTGAATGCTGGTACAATGGGGCAGTGGATGCAATCCGCGGCAAGTGCACCCGATGCACTGAACTGCAGAAAAAATCCGGCCTTGACATGGAGCATTATCTGCGCCGATGCGGCGTAAGAATGCTGCGCGATCTGAAGGAAACTGTCCGCAAGGGCATGGCCGGCAGACGGATGCCGGTCATCGGCTCCTATAACCATCATGCTTCGCCCGCACCGCACCATTACCTGTTTTCCGGGATGGACAGTTACCCGGAGGTCATAGACCAAATGCAGCCGAGCCTGTACGTGGCGGGACGCACCGAACTGGTCCATCAGGTCATGCGGCAGAATTATGAAGCGGTCAAGGCGCGCCGCATCTTTCCCTGGTTAAGCACCGGAACTTATGGCGAGTTCCCCTCTTATAAACTGGAACAGATGATTTATGAAGTGCTGTTGAACGGCGGAGACGGATTCGGATATTACTGGTTCGGAGATTTCGATACGCCTTTGGACTATTATTATCATGTCAAAGCCCTGTCAACTCTGGCACCCTATCAGGGAATCCTGAAGAACGGCGGACCCTGGTTCGAACAGGGCAGCAATAAAGAACTGTTCTATTCCGGATGGATCGATTCGGATCAGATGCTGTTGCTGGTCGGCAATTATCTGAATGCCGCCGAAGATACGGCAATCGAACTTCCTTTCCACGCAAAAACCATCCGGGATCTCCGCAACGGCAGGGAATATCCCCCAACGAAAACATTAAAACTCAATGTGCCAAAGGATCAAATATGTCTGTTGTATCTGAAAAAATAAACTTCAATTCCACCGAAGACTTTCCCGCAATCCCGGAAACACAGCTTCGGCAAAGTCTGCTGAAGACGGCGGACTGGTTCAGGAACTCCGGTATCATGGACCCAAATGACGGAACCTGGGGTGTCGCCGAAAGAATTCTGCTTACAGACGGCAACAGTGCCGTAGAGCAGGTTTACCGCTCTTTTCCCGCATGGAGTGAATTCGATGGATACAGCATAATCGAACAGCGGCGGGCAGACTGCAATCTGGAAACCGCCTTCATGTATCTGCTGATGGCTGACGCGCTTGGAAATTCCGATTACCGGATTCTGGCGGAAAATCTGCTGAAATATCTTTTCAACCGCAGCGGACTGCTGGTGAGATCCCCCTCACCGCAGCATGATCTGCGGGGCGCATGGAACTGGAGCCATATCAAACACGGCTCCTATTTATGGCTGGATGACAACAGCTGGATGTGCGCTCTGCAACTGATGATTGCACGGCAGGAACCTGAACTGGACACAAAATTCGGATTGACGGAATGGGCGCTGAAACTGGCATACCTGCTTGAAGAAGGTTTTAAAAAACAGTTCCCGCTTCCTTATGCACCGGAATTCATCTGGTCGGGAAAGGTCAACATGCCCCACTGGGGATCACTGGTAGTAATGGCGCTCGCGCGGGCGTATCAGGCAAAACCGGAAAAAGGATTCCGGGAAGTTGCCGACATTTATCATAAATTCCTGCTGGCGGACCATGAACATCTTTCCAGCAGCGAATGCGCCTATGCAGCAATCGGAGCAGCGATGGCACATTACGTTTACCGGGACCGGCTCAGCCTGGAAACAGCGGAACTGTTCTCCGCAAAATTACTGGAGAAGATGGACCCCCGAAGCGGCAATATTCCCGCTGAACATATTGAAGCTCCCGCCGGGCCGTCGCTTGTGGACACCATCTACACGATCAACTGGGCTCTGCCGGCACTGCAATGCATGGCGGATTTGACCGGACAAATAAAATATGTGCAAAGCGTCCGGAAAATACAGGCTCTCCTATTGCAGATCCAGGACAATACTCCGGCAAGGCATTTGTACGGCTGCTGGCGCGGAATGTATGACCTGGATGCAAAAAACTGGGGAGGAGGCGACCGCTATGAAGGAGGGGCAAACAGTATTTACAGCGGCTGGACCAATGCCCCAATTGCCTGGACAATGGCTTTCTCCATAAAACGGAATTCGCTGATCCAATATTGAAAGCAGCCGGACGCTCCGCATTTTTATGGAATCCGTAAATGCGGAGCGTAAATTTTCCGCTGGACGGTTCTGCAATGAAAGCGTTACGGTATGAAACCGATTCTTGAAAATCAGGAAACGGATATAACATTTACAATGCAATCCCGCACAGCGGAAGACCATGCCCGGTTTCAGGGAAGATTCATAGTCCGCCCGGATCGCAGCCTGTGCAGCATACCTTTGATTCTTTACCGAACATCGTCTTTTTTCATAAAAAATCTCTGTTTTTATTACTTACCCCTTGACAATATCGAAAAATCATTTATAATTAAAAGAAAGCAATGGCGCACGTGCGCTATCTTAAAAATATTCGGAGTGAAAATGACTGTTGCCGAAAAAATCGCATTGAAAGCCGGAGTATGCCGCCAGACAGTGTCAGCAGTACTGAACGGGAGAAAAAACAAAGTCCGCCCGGAAAAGTACGAGCTGATCCTGAAACTGGCTGCCGAATTCAATTACCAGCCGGATTTGAATGCCAAGGCGCTTTCCGGAAGATCCATGAAGACAATCGGGCTGATTCAACCGTCCTTCTCCTCTCTGCTGACTCTTCCGCTGGTGGAAGCCATTACCGCAGAGATCAGCAGACGCGGCTACAAAACCTATATCCTTTCCCCGCGAAATGCCGACGAAGAGCAAAGTGCAATCCGGGAGTTCATCGCCCGGAAAGTAGACGGGCTTATGATCGGCTCGATATTCAACCCCGACAACTCCGAAAGCTATCCTCTGCCCACGGTCGTATTCAGCACGCCTCTGGGAAAAACCGACCTGACCGTTGATTTCGGTTATGGAATCCAACTCGCCATGGATCATCTTTACAAGGTTCACGGGCACCGCAGATTTGCATTTTTCTCCGACTGGGTGCAGGGAAACCAGGCAAAATACGATGCTTATCTTAAATTTCTACAGGAAAAAGGACTCCCGGCTCCGGCGCCCGTTGAGACAAAACTGTGCAAAGATCCCCGGAAGCAGGTGCTTTCTCTGATTGAAAAAGAGGGAGTAACCGCATTCATCGGAACCTGCGATATTCTGCCGGGGGAACTGATGAATTTCCTGAATACCACGCAATACCGCTGCCCGGAGAAAATCGCAGTCACCGGGTATGACGGGACATTTCTCTGTTATGCATCGCCAATTCAGCTTTCCGCCGTGGTGCACCCGGTCTGCGCGATTGCCAAACACAGCGTCGCACTTCTTTTTGACAAGATCGGCAAAGGCAGATCCGATATCACGCAGGAACCCCTGCTGATTTGCCCCTCCTTTTTCAAGGGGCAGAGCTGCGGATGCAGAGGAATTCAACAGACTCTCAATCATTATCACCTGCAAATCGACAACATGAGGAATCTGCCGGAATATGCAAATCATTTTGAACAATAACAATATTAAGACAAAGAAAGGAAAGATTCTTATGAGAAGAATACGGAATGGTGTTACGTATTTCACACTGATCGAACTGCTCATCGTTATAGCGATCATCGCTATTCTCGCGGCAATGCTGCTTCCTGCTTTGAACAAGGCAAAATCGGCGGCACAGAAAGCCGCCTGCATGGCGAACCTGAAACAACTGGGGCTGGCATGTCATACCTACGCCGGCGATTACAACGGGCATATCCCTGTCGCCCTGTATTACAACACTTCGGATCTGATCAGCTGGGATGATCTGCTCGGCTGGCTCCGATATGACGGCAGGAAATTAAGCCGTGACGATATCAGGCATGATCACTGCCCCTACCGCGGCGGCGGGAATAAAATATATAACTGTGCGGGAAATCCCTCGCAGGATACCGGCTCGGAAGCAAATACGCGCGGTTATGCGATGAACAACGGCGCCTATGCTTTGAACAGGGCGATCAATGGTTTCCCGAAAAACGGCAGCGCATGGCAGCACGGCGTCTCCGGCACAAACTGGTCCATTCAGCTTCATTCTGTAAAAAAATCCGCAGGCACCATCATGCTTGCCCCCGTACACCGCACGAGAGCACAGACTCAGGTAAAAATAGGTTCCCAGACAGCCGCCTCAGTTCAACGTCCGGCAGGTTCAGCCAATGCCATGCTCGTATCTGCATTGGGAATTGACTCCAAAGCGCATAACGGTTATTTCAGTTTCGCCATACTGGACGGCCATGTGGAATCTCTGAAACTCCGTGACACAATCAAGGGTGGCAACCGGCTGGACTTATATCCGCGCGGCATGTGGGCACGTGAAGATCAGTAAACTACCGCGATGCAGGCATACGCACTATCGGGGATTTCGCCTGCGGCGACCAGCTTGTGCAGCTGGAACGCGGCTGGACTGGAAGTCCTGCACGAAGCTGTTTTTGCGATGCGGAGCATCGCGGTATCAAACCAATTTTTTAAATAAAAAAGGAGTTCTTTTTATATGAAAACAGCAATTTTCTCTCTTTCCTTTCTGATCGCCGCAAATCTTTCAGGAGCGGATCTCGATCTGGTGAAAACCTTCAAACCGTCACCTGATTCAGGAAGAATCGTCTACTCGAATTCTTTTGACGACCCGGCGGAACTGAAAAAGAAATATCCGGTCGGCTATCAGGTCGTTCGCGGCGCCGGACGGAACGGCACAGGAGCGCTGGTTTTCGAGCGAAAAGGAAAAGATCAGCCTTACCGCCTGGCTGCATTTCCGGTGCCGAATCCGGAAAAAGGCGTCAGCTACTCCGCAGTGGTTTACATCCGTGGCGAAAATTTGAAGCGGATCAAAGGCACTTCCCAGCAGCTGGGCGGACTCTGCATCGAATATACGAAAAACGGAAAATGGCTCTCCGGCACTTATTATGTGCTGAATCTGGCGGATCAGGAATGGCGGCGTCATGAACTTTCTGTCACCCATGTCCCGGATGTGGATATGAAAGTCACTCTTTATCTGCGCCCCGAATGGGAAGGAAAACTGTTTTTCGACGACCTGGCGTTCATCCGCAAAGGAGAAATGCATTCGATCTTCCTGACACAGCCGTCACAGCTGATGTTCCGCAATGCGGAAAATGATTTTGCGCTGTGTGCGGATGCTCCATCCGATGCCATGATGTATGTCGAAATCGCCAATGCCGGGAAAAAACGGGAAATGCTGCTTTCCGGCAGGAACGGCGTCTTCCGCGGAAAAACCGGAAAGCTGGAACCGGGAAAAGTCGTGCTCAAGGCGCGCGCGGTAAGCATGAAAAAGAAAATCGTATATCATGAAGAAACCTTCCGCCTGACCTGCCGTGCAGGAGAAAAAACGCCGTCTTATGCCGTAACACTGGATGAGCACGGACGCATGATCGTGGACGGAAAGCCATTCATGCCTCTCGGAGTCTTCGGACTGCCTGACAGCAAATCTCTGGCGGAAATCAAAGCCGCCGGATGCAACATCATGCAGACTTATGCCAGCATCAATCTCTTTGAAGGCAGGAAGACCGGAGACCGCATCAAAGACATCCGCGCAGGGCTCGACCGGATTCACAGGCACGGGCTGAAACACATCTTCACATTCAAAGACCAGATGCCCAACAATAAATTCGCCGTGACGCAAATGGGAACAACCAGGGGACTGCATGAAGTCACAAGCGCCATCGCCGAGGGCATCAAAGACCATCCCGCACTGGTGGCATGGATGGTTTCCGACGAAGCACATCGTCCGGAGGTCCCTGATGTCGTCAGGACGCGCGAAGCCGTCGCCGCAGGAGACCCGTGGCACCCGACCATGAGTCTTACTTACCGTCTTGAGGACCTGCCTTACTATGCAATAAGCGGAGATATCCTCGGACTGGACCTGTATCCGGTCAACACTGACCAGCCGAAAATCACGCTGCGCAAACTTGTGGAGGTCATCGAGGCGGGAAAACGGAGCGGACTGCCGATCTGGGGAATCCCGCAGATATTCAACTGGACCACATTCAAAGATAAAGAAACTTTCCTGCGTTCACGCTCACTGACCCGAGGCGAAATCATGGCACCGACACTCCTTTACGCGGTATTCGGAGCCAAAGGATTCCTTTTTTACAGCTACTGGAATCTGATGGACTATCAGAAGAAGCGGGACCCCGCAAGATCCGCACGGGAATGGAAAGATGTGGTTTTCGTAATCCAGGCGGTGAAAAAGCTGGAACCATTCCTCATGAGCACACAGAAAGCGCCGAAAATCAAGGTGGAGCCCAAGAACAGCGGAAGTGTTTATGCAGAGGCCTTTACCGCGGAAGACGGGCGCATGTGTGTCGTGATTGCCGGCGTCGATGATGAAGCGGAAGCCGTCATTACCGTTCCCGAAGGAAAAATGCTGAAATCCGAATATGGACTCACAAAATATCTCGGAAATGGAAAATACCTGTTCCGCACCTCGAAACTGAATGGAGATGTTCTCTATTGAAGAACGATATCATAAGGAATATGAAAGTGAAACATGGCATTATCATCGCCGGAAGCGGACGCGGGCTTTATTTCGCGGATCTGCTTGCCCGGGATACCGGACTGAAAGAATCCTGCTCCGTCAAAGCTGTTGTGGACATCCGGAAGGAAAATCACGGCGCCCTCCGAACGCGCCTGAATGAATCCGGACTGCAGCATACGAAAATTTTCACGACTCTGCCGGAGGCTCTGGAGGCGCTGCCCTGCGAAGAAGCCCAATCGGTATTTGTCGTCACCCCCAACACGACCCATGCGGAGCTGGCGGAACAGTCACTGCGCGCAGGACGCCATCTTCTGCTCGAAAAACCGATTGCCGCGGACTGGGCTGACGCCGCACGTATTCAGCAGGCCGCCGCAGAATTCCCCGACCGGATTATCCAGCTCGGCTTCACACTGCGTTACTCGACATTCTACCGGAAGGCGGTTTCCATTGTAGAATCGGGAATGCTGGGCAGAATCGCAATGATACGTTCCAACGAGAGGCTCTCTTTCGCACACAGCAGCGCATATCGCCGCGGATGGAGGCGGCATACTGCGGCAACCGGCGGGCTCATGAATGAAAAATGCTGTCATGACCTGGATATCCTGAACTGGATGCTGAAGAAGCAGGCATCCCCCCGTGAAGTATATTCCGTCGGCGGCAATGAACTTTTCCCGCCCCATCCGGAAGCCCCCCTCAAATGCAGGGACTGCACGGACTCTGCATGTGTATTCAGGAATCATCCGGAAAGAATCGGCACTCAACGCTACGGGCTCGCCGTCGATAAGGAATACTACGGGAACTGTATTTACCATACGGATGCGGACGTCATGACCAATCAGTCCGTCACGATCCGTTACGACGACAATTCCCAGGCGGTTTTCACGATCATTCTTTATGCAGGAACGGATGAACAGCGCGACTTTATGATTCACGGAACGAACGGAGTCCTGTCCGGTGACCTCAAATACGGCAGACTCGAATTGAAACTGTTCCGGGAAAACACGCAGGAAATCTTTGAAGCGCCCGGAGGCATGCACGGAGACGGCGACATCGGAATTTTAAGCGATTTCTTTGCCTGCATCGAAAACGGCAGACAGCCTGATGCAACTGTGGAAGACGGGGTCCTCGCCTCGAAAATCGCATTTGCCGCGAATCTCAGCGTCAGGGAAGAAAGAGTGGTCAGGCTTGATGAATTCAAGATGCAGGCGTGATTCCCCTGCATTGATTCCCGTTCATGCGTCCGCACTTACCGCAGACCGCCGGCTGCCGTAAATGCGGACAGACATGCAGGAACTTATTTATTGTTCCGACAATTAATTCAGCTTATATACAGCACATTTTCAGCATGAAACATTTTTGCGATATGGCTTGGATTCTGAGTAACGTCCTCCATGTATAGTCTGCATGCTCTTCCATCCTGCCTTTTTCCCGCCCGGAGGTTTGTTGGTAACCGCCCGGAAAGCCCCATGGCGAGGTGGATGCCGGGCGGTTATTCTTAAAAGATTCCCGTTTGAACATCGACAACAACCCAGCCGAACGCCTCAATTGAGGAATTGCAGTTCATCCGGAAGAACAGCCTCTTTGCCGGAAGTAAGGCAGGCAACGGCTCGCTATCCTGTATTCATTCGCTGCAACATGCAAAGCAAATGTCGTCAACTGCCGGCAATAACTCGAAGAGGTTCTCGTCCGCATCAATTCCACTTCTGTTTCTCTGCCTCTCCAAAGAACAAGACCAAAACTTTTGCTTTGGAAACACGATCATACCTCCTTGTAATCCCTGCAATGGAGGTAACTGGAAGTTTATTGTTTAAATCGCATTTGCCATTTGCCGTTTCCGGCAGGCAAACAACTTATTAACGTGACGGCATAGATTTTCGGCTCCCAGACTCCGGTAAGTTCAACAACTTCATAACCGCAGTAAGTCATCCCGCTTAGTTCAAATTTGGTGTTGCCAATGAGCAAATCGTTACCTTTAAGTCTGGTAGGGATTTCTGGAGAAAACAACTTTATTTGGATTTGAGAATCTTTTGCACCGGCAAAACGGTCAATTATCACAACCTCTTTTTGCTCTCTATCCATAATCATTTTACGCAAATAAGACTCAACTCCGGCTTCTTGAGGATAAGTCGCACTCAATTCCAGTATCACACTTGAATATTTGTCTTCATTATGATATTCAACCACTGTTGTTTTTGCATTCTCGTTAGCATATTGACTGAAATTATTTATTACCGCAGCATTGTGTCCGCCTCCGCCGATATGCCAGATGTTATAGCGGTTTTCGGAAAATGTTTCGCGATTGTAAGGCTGAGCACCAATGTCAATAATCACCGGAGAATTATTATTGTAGATTATAAAATGTCCGCAGTCATTATGATTATGTCCTTCCGGTAGATTGACTCCACCCTTAATAGCTGAGACCAGCCCGGATTCTTTTTTTTCACGAAAAACATAAATTTGACTATCTTCAAGCACTGTATCAAGTTCATGAGTCAATGAGTTACGTTGGATTTCTTCCGGGAGATAGAAAAAATCCTGCAGCAATGTTAACAGTACAGATGCAGAATTACTTAAATTGTATTCCTGCCCTATTTCTCGGACCGCCGCTTCAGCAAAATCGCACATTTCTGATGATTTGCATTTTTTGCCGTACAGCCACAAGATTCCAGCTGGAACTTGTACTTTTCCACAATCTGAGAAGTTGAAAAAAAACTTTTTACTGATATGGGAGTTTACGATAAATTCACCCATATTTCTGATTTTATCACTCCTGAAAAAATCTGCGTATCCATTACCGGTTCGCTTGTTAAGCATGTAAATCATAAAAAACAAACGTGGTGCAGAAACAATCCAGTAACCCGGTCCTTCATCACATGCGCCGTCATCATGATAATGGAGGATAAAGACATCGTTTATTTTCAGTAATGGTCTCAGTAATCTTTCCTGCCGTTCCGGTTGTCCGTCCAGAAATGAAAGGATAACCAAAGCCAGGTTTGAAGACACCCAAGGGGTCCAGTTATTACGTCCATTCAGATACTTACCGGCTCCTTGTTCAAGCGGAGTAAATATCCTGTATTCCAAGTTCTGACTTATCCATCCGACCAAAGCCGGGGAATAACTTTTCAAGTCGAGAATTTCGCAGGCAAAGTTTAAAATCATTGCGGTTTCACTGGCAAACAAATCAATAGTGGCAAGTCCGGGATCAGGCACAAAATCCTTACCTGAGAATTTCTGATGACACGGTAACGCCCAACTGACTTCACCGAGAATTCGCCAGATACCATCGGCAATTTCCTCAATGAATCGTCCTTTATTTTCCAAAGCTTCGGCAATGATCAGGACAATCAGCCGATTGCGGTTTAACAAATATGGATTATCATACGAACGCAGGCCATTGCAGATATAATCGGTCACCAGTTTGTATGAAAGATCATGTGGTTTTTTTTGAGCCAACTCTGCTGCTAAAGCAAGGATATTGAGAGCAATGGAGGAGAAATATTGATGATGCTTCAATTTTTCCCATGCATTTCGGTCATATTTTGACGGAAATGGTTGTTGATATGAATTTTGTTTTAATCTGCAAATCATTTCTGCAGTGGAGAGCATATCTGAAAGTCGTGGACTGGAGTTTATCATAATGGTTGAAACCTTAGTTTTTATCAATAATCAGTTTGACGTTACGCAATTTAAGATATCCGTTTCTAGGCAGAAATATTGGTTCAATTTCAACTTTGGTAAGTTTTTCTCCCTGATTTGCTGCAATGCGCAGGAGATTATTTTGCCAGTCGCCGTTTCGGGCGGCGTATTTACCCCATGAGATACTGCGGGTCTTACCGTTTTTATCGGTCAGAGTATAATGAATAAGTTTGATTCCTCCGGCAAGTTTTCGGTCTTCAGGAGTGAACACATCGAACTCAATACCTTTGATATCGCCCTGATATTTCGGAACTGTCAATTCAGCTTTTGCTCCCTGAAAATTTTTCTCCTCACTGCCGATGAGTACAAAATAATTCCGGTCGTTTACCAAATCACGACGGTAAACCGGCATAATCAGACGGGTGGTTTTTTGATTGTTAAATTCGCCTTCAAAGACCAGTTTTGGCATAACGCTCTGGTTATCCGCTGATAACTCCAGTTCAATATTGGTAGTGGACATCGGCTCAAGCGTTACACGTTCAGGTATTTTTGTAAACTTTGCTCCGGAAACATTAACTTTGCCGACCTTTTTTTCATTTGAGAAATTATGACACTTCAAAACAAATTTAGGAGTAGCCCCTGCATCGACCAGCAACGCATCTCCGGCAAAAAGAACTGGCAAATCAGACTCAATCTGAAATACGATACTCTTGTCGCGCCCCAAATCAACTGCTCCGGAAAAATCAGGCTGCTCAAACGGAATATTGGCTTTCAGTCCACTTAAGCCTGTAAGATATGCAGGGAGCCGGTAGGCGGTAACTTCAGTACTGGCATTTGATTTTATATTGAGTTTTTCCGGTGCACCGAATGCTCCGAAACATTTGGCGTCAGCTGGAAGTTCGAGCGAAAATGTCGATGATTTGTGATCGCTCATACCTTTGACTGCTCCGGCTAAAACTGAACCGTTGCCCTCAACTTCGGTACGGGTCCAGAACATCAGTGTTTGAGAGCCATCCGGCAATTGATATAAAAACGCCCGTTGCTTATCGGTAAGTTTATATTCGCCAAGGAGCTTTGCATGGCCGATCTGTTTAATCATCTCCTTCAGAATCGGCAAGGTTGGTTTCGCGCTAAAATCTTTCCAGCGGACACTCCCCCAGCGTTTGGTTCCTTCATCATAAGGGCGCATCAGAAACAAAAAATCAGCTTCAACTCCGGCGAACTGTGCGGCAATCATCATTTTTGCATGGAATTCTGCCAGCATCAACTCTTGTTCCCAGCTGTGGTCATACTTGGGATTACCCTCTGCATCAATAGCGTAAACGGTCATGCCAGCCCCCTCGGAGCGGGTACTGTTTTCTGTTACCCATGTACCCATACTCGGCGCATCATGTTTGGCGACAAAGTTTCTGAAGTCACATTTCCAGCGGGTTTCAATTGATGGAATCGGGTCGTAAACATGGTGGTTAAAAGCATCGACATAAGAGGTCAAATCTTGATCGAAAAGCTCCCACTGCCAGCGTCCGGCGCTGATATTCAGCGTTGAACTTACCGGAATTAATTTTAAATCTTTTCTGGCTGACGCTTTAATGCCAAGATATGCCGCTTTTATGTGCGCCGCCACCTCCCAGGTCGGACACAGCGACAAATCGGAGTGGTCAAGTTCGTTGTAAAACTCAATCCCTTCGCAAGTAGGACCTTGAACCGAGGCGTATTCCCGCATAAACTTCCAAGTATCAAAGGGATTGACCGGCAGTAAACTTTTCGAATTTTTGCGCTTTAAAAATTTGGGGGCATCGTGAAACAACATCGAGTAACGGATGTTGCGTTCGGTACATTTATCAATAAGTTTTTGAGTATTGGCATCCATTTTATAAACTCCGGGTTGGCGTTCGAAACCAATCCAGCTGCCGCGCATACGGATGCGGCTGAAATTGCATAATTCAGTTACTCGAGTCCAATATTCCGCCCAGTTTTCCACTTGAAGTTCCTGATCATTTGCCGGATTCTTAAAAAATCCGAGCGAACCACCCCATGCGGTATCAGCGCCAAAAGGATTATTGACCCATTCACGCTTGGACGGTTGGTCGAACACTGAAAATGAGCGGAAATTCTCAAAAATCACGCCTTTGCCGCTTAATATTAAGCGGTAGTAGTCCGGTGCAAGGTCGGATATCGCCAGTTCGCGGTTGGCGGGAACTTCACCCTCAAGAATTGTTTCGTCACGATAATTTACGATTTTATAATTAATTTCAGCATCATCCGGCAAGGTGAACTTAAACATTACCGGTTTGCCGAAATTATGAAACATCGCCGGTTCATCAGTTGTAACTTTTACTACTGAAGAGACGTCAATTCGCTGAACATCATCGCCGGAAAACTTGAGATCTTTTACCTGATATTCAAAGGTTTTACCTTTTGCGCCCATGCCAATATTCATGCTTATAAGCCTTTTATCATCATTGAGAACAGGAATCAAGTCAAAAGTGAAATTTTTCCATTCCGAATTTTTCCATCCCTGCAATGGGAGGCAGGAAAATGAGTGTGAAGATTTATTGCCTTGTCCGTCAATTATTCCAAGCATAATCTTGAAAGTACGCGGAACTTCGTTATTTTCACACTTGTATTTCAAGTCAACACTCAACATCTTCGGCTTTGACGGCAATTCGGATTTCTTGAATACCAGTAGCGGATACGCCCAATTCTTCAGACCGTCGTTTTCGGCGGAAAATTGCGCTTTTACTTTCAGACTGTTATCTGACTGGTCGGTTGAAAACGTTAATTTTCCTGCTGTATTTGCTTTCCAGCGTTCCGGAATAAGCAAATCATTTGCTTCAGCGCTATTACTCTGTGACAACACAACAATCATCATTGAAAGAAACAATATCTTATTCATCCCCGCTCCTGGTCAATTTCAAAAATATTTAATAACTCATTATTCTAATGCGTTAAGCCCATCTTAACATACCTGACACGACTTTTTTCAAAAAAACGTAAAAATTATTTCTTATATATAATCCTCCATTTCCACTATCTGTAAAAATTCCTTCAGTTTTCCCAGGCGAATCCGGGTTTAATTGCAGAGGTGGCATAAAGGAATTCAAAGCCTTTAGTTTCAACATGTCCGTCAAGAAACCATACATTGCCGCGGCCATAACTAACCTGAACTTTATCCATCGCTCTTGAGGGGTGCACAAAGTGACGCATACTTGCATGTTGTCCATTCTGCCGATCATGATGAGTCCAGTCGGATAATCCCCCTTCAACCAGATAAACGGTCTTGCTTGGAGTTCTGTTATTGGAAATTTTGCGCCAGAGTGCATTATTATTGATTAGACCGAAATTACCATTGGCATAATAGCCGACATCAGTTCTTATTGACCGGCTGCCGCTATCAGCTTCCGGGCAAGAAAACGGTGTTTTTTTCAAGTCTTTGGCGACTGTATATGTTGCGGCATTCGCCCATTTAACGTCCTGCCCGGTACTATACTCAAAAATCAGCACTGGCCACAACTTATGCAACGTATCCGCCGTATATGCTATTTGATTTCCCGGCATTAAATAGTCGTTATTATCGTTACAGTAGAAGTTCGTTCCCATTCCGAGCTGTTTAATATTACTCATACATGCCGAAACTCTTGCTGAACTTCGGGCGCGGCTCAAAGCCGGAAGTAACATTGATGCTAATATCGCGATTATCGCTACAACTAATAATAATTCAATTAATGTAAAATACTTAAAATTCTTATTTATGATTCCAATAATCCATTTCATAATCAACTCCTAAGACAAGTTTTAAATTAATTCTATATAATTATCAATCAAAAATGCTGCTTTGTCAAGGGGGGAAGAAATATTTTCCCGATTTTTTTGATACGTGCAATATCAAGATGAAATAACGGCATTTTTGCTCCGATAGCAGGAAATAGTCTTCGGCGTTGGAAACGATTTTATTGCTCCGGCAATTAAGATTGTTTACTATTTTATATGTTGATTTCGCTCATAAACAAATAACCTGAATTGCCGAAGCTACATCGTAACGGGAGTGTCTTTCCGTTCCTCCGGGACAGGCGGAGGAACAGTTTTCTTCTCATCCGCCTTCTGCTGTCCGATCTGTTTTTTCAATTCATTGACAATGTTCTCATTGTCAATGCTCATACGTTCAATATCACGCAGGAATTTCAGGCGTTCCGCCGCAAATTTCTCTTTTTCGAGAGCCAGTTCCGCTTCCTTCATCTTCAGAAGCGCCGAGTTCTTCTCCCGCTCGGCGGAAAGACGCAACTGATGCTCCTGCCGCACTTTTTCAAAGTTCTGTTTCACTGAATTGATGTTTTTTTCGAATGTCTCCTGCTGTTCCTTCAGCTGTTTTTCCAGAAGCGCGATATTATCACGGAAGCCTTTCGTTCCGGCAACCAGTTCGATCGACTGGCGGTGAAGCATCTGAAGCTGTTGATTCGTATTTACCGCTTCCTGTTTCAATTCCGTATTGGCGTGGGAAAACAGCATGACCTGCTTATAGGAAAAATAGGCGCCGGTCAGCAGCAGCACCATGACAAACGCCGTAGCTCCCATCCAGACTCTCGCGCGGCTGTTCTGTGTACGGCTCAGACGTTCCAGCTCCTCCATGCGGAGAGCCATATTCTGAAACGTCTCCCCGATGACTTTTCCCAGTTCTTCGGACTGCCGCTGTGCAATCAGCTGAAATTCATTTTCCTTTTTCGCCGCAGGCTCCTGTGCCGCAGGCGGAGAGGGCTGCGAAACCTTTTCCCCGTCTTTCCGCGGAACGGAAGAAGACGGAGCCGCTTCCGGCGGTTCAGGTTCCGCACGGACAGGGTGCCGCTTCGCCAGCTCGGCTTCGATGTCCACCGAAGACATGCCGGAGTTGCGAAGTTCGGAAATCTCCTTCAATACTGCAAGGGAAGAATCCGTATAGACGCGGCGTTTTCCCTGAACGGCAAAATCAATGTACATGGAGTATTTGGAGAGCCAGTCATTGATCGTTGTCCTCGGCACCCCGAGAAGCTCGGCAAGCTCGATGACGGAATATTTCTTTTCAGTTCCCATTGTCAACTCCTTTCCAGTATGTGATTGATCTTTTCAATATCGTTTTGAATCTGCTTCTTCAGTTCTCCGGGATTTGCGAACCGTCTTTCCGGACGGATGAAGGAAACCAGTTCCGCCTGAAGATATTTTCCGTAAAGGCTTCCGTGGAAACCGCCCAGCAGATGCAGTTCCAGCCGGCGGTCGATCCTGCCGTATTCCGCGCGGAAAGTCGGGGAAACCCCGAGATTCATCGCCGCCGGGAAACGCATCCCGTCCACATGCGCAAACCCTGCATACACTCCGTTCGGGGGGAGAATCCCCGCCGTCATGTGAAGATTCGCAGTCGGAGAATCCAGCTTCTGCGTCGCATTGTGATACCCCTCCTCCACAGTCCCGAACAGAGAATAGTTCCGTCCCAGCATGGAAGCCGCAAGCGCAAGACTCCCCTCCGCCAAAGCCTTGCGGATTGCCGTACTGCTGATGATCATGCCTTCCGGAGTCCGCAACTCGTCAACGGGAACAAACGCAAATCCCCTTTCCCTCGCTTTTCTTTCCAGAAAAACGGAATCTCCGCTCGCCCCTGCTCCGAACCGCCATTTCTGCCCGACGCAAAGCCCTTTGATATCAACTCCCCCGGCAAAAAGACAGGTTTCAATAAATTCATCTGGTGTAGTAATTCCCTGCGCCAGTTTCTGCTGCTCATCAACAATCTTAGTCAGCACATCAGAATCAAGTTTATCATCCCAGGAAGTCCATGCTGTTTCCGCATTTTCAAACATTGGCTGAATAT
>DXVA01000160.1 GCA_019408975.1 Lentisphaeria bacterium
TGCCCCCGGTTCATCGCTTACAGCCTGTTCTTCCAGCACCAGCTTGAAATAACCGTTGTATTTTACAACAACTGCATCGTCTGATTTTGAAATTGCTTTTACAATGTTTCCGTTGACCTGTATCGTATAACCGTCGCCTTTCGGAATGACATCCGCCTTGATCCATTCGATCAGGCGGCGCATCCACTCGGCGCGGATCGGTTCCCTGGCTCTCGGTATTTCCGGCGGCAGCATTCAATACCTCACTTTCCCTGTTTTTTCTTTTGCCAAAGGGGGCGGAGTTTTGCAATCAGTTTATTCAGGCTCGCCGCTGACATGAACGGGGAAACGGTGCCCTCCCATTCATAAAGGTCATACTGCCATGTATCGGTGATCTCAACATACTGTTTTTTTGTCCATGTGATTTCGCGTCCGACACACTTCCAGTTTTTCGCGACGGCGTTTTTCAGGTAGGGCGGGACTTTGTTCTGATACATATCACCGATCAACTCCTGCTCATACCACTTGTAATTCGCTTTTTTCCGACTTTCCGTCACAATATAGATGACGCTTACAATGCCGAATTTCGGACGGTAATGTTTCAGCATTTCCTTGTCATCGTCAGATGTGAGCGAACCCCATAACGGATGGTCTTCGATATCCCGCTCCGTATATTGCGTCTGCGAACGGATCGTAATATCTTTATTATTGGTCGCGCCGTTCCAGTCGCCGCCGTCTTCTTTCCACGTCAGCACGACTTCACGGATATTCGGATAACCGGCAATTCCCCCGTTGATTTCAACATTGTTGATCGGCAGATTTTCGTTGCGTGCTCCAACCGATGGAATTTCGTTTTCGACATTGTCCGCATGGATGTAAAAGCGCTCTTCCAAAGTCCATACGCCGTCCTTGTCGCGGGTCTTGCGCGGGTAGCCCGGCTGATTGATGCGGCTGTGATAATCGTTGCCGTGTTCGAGAATGTTGGTTCCTGTTTCTCTCATGATTTCACCTGTAGGCGTGGGTTAAAAGGACTTGAAGGACACAAAGGACAGCGCGCAGGGCAAAGCCGCTGACCACTGACCACTGATCACTGAATTTCTCATTTCTCATTGCTCATTCCTCATTATTCCGAGGTGTGAATTTCAGAACGACCTGCGCCGTGATGCAGCGGGCGCGCAGATCGGGCGTCGGATAGGAGTCCAGAACATGTGTCCCGTGATAAGTCATATTTTCAGACGGCAGACGATTCCGGAGTCCGGGGGCAAGGAGGACGCCGGAGACTTTTTTCATGATCCCGTCGAGAACCGCACCGTCAGGGTCGTCGTCGCGATAAGTCGAGACAATCACCAGCATGTCCGCCGAGCGAACAATGATGCTGTCCCCAAAGCCGCAGTCGCGTTCCTGATCGCAGCGGACAATGATATTCGGGAACTTCGGTTCATCGGGAACCGTGTCCCGCGTGTAGACCGTCGCACCGCACTCCCCGAAAAGGGAAGCCAGATCGGATTCAAGCTGTTTTTCATACATGGTTTTTCCTTTCAGTCATTTTTCCAATGCCTTTTTGTATTTCGGGGAAAAGCGAAACGGTCCGGTATTCGGCTTGATCATCTTGCGGGTGCCGCGGAAAAAGATGCTGTAAGGTTTCCACATACCGCCCTCCGCCGCATTATTGATCAACCATGTCCGCCCGCGCGGATTCGCCGCGAAGATATCCGCGATATAGCTCCAGATTTGTGCATAGCCGACACCGATATTGATCATTTTCATGATCTTCTGAATATCACTGAATCCAAGCAGACCGGAGTCCACGGCTTTTTTCAAGAATTTCCCGTGACGGTCCGCCTTATTGCGCCCACGCCATTCGGCGGCGAACAAAGTGTAGGAATAGGAAGGATTATCCCTGTCCCCGCGGTGATCCTCGTAGGTTCCCTTACTCATAAGTCTTGCATGTCTCATGCGGGAGCGCCCCCCGGAGTTATCCAGATAATCCACTTCTTTTTCGCCTTCCTCAAGATTCGTCAACGGACGTCCGGGAATGCCGAGATGCCGCCATGGGGTGATTGCCGCGCTCCGCAGATTGCCGGTGCGCTCCGGAAGACTTTTCACGGCGGCGGCAAGGTAGCGCTGCGCGTTCATCGTCACGGTTTCGTAATCGGCTTCCCTCACTCCCGTTTCGGCGGCGGTGATCGCCTGTTCCACTTCGCGTATGTCAATCTTAACGGCGGGCATATTCCCCTCCCAGCGCAAATTTGATGAACGGGTCGAAGCGGTGTTCATCCAGAATCCGGTAGACTTCCCCCTCAATCGTGATCCTGTCTCCGATTTTCGGAACATTTCCGCCGAAGTCCGCGAGCCAGAACCGCGCCGTCGCTTTCGTCTCCATCAGCGTCACTTCCGAAAACTGCCGCCGCGCGCGGTCAACGCCTCCGGCGATGCAGTCGTAAGACTGCTCGCCATATGTTGCGGTCTTCGTGAAATACGGGTTGAAGACTTCATTCCTTTTGATCGGCATTGCCATTTTTCTATCCTTTCAGCTCGGGTTGAAAGACAGGAAGGATACAAAGGACAGGAAGGACAGATGCAAAAAACGTATGTTCTTGCTGAATTTCAATTGCTCATTTCTCATTTGCTTTCTCCGCTTTTCTGTGTTATATTTTCTTGTCGGGGCTCTGGTTCCGTGGATTGAAACTTGTCGAATGCCTGCTGAATGATTCCGGCATTGTAGATCATCTCGCGAATAGGCTTGACTCCCCCGGCGGCTTCGGCGATTTTCTGCACGTTGTCGTTGAAGTTGTTGCCGAGATCGGCGGCAATGTCCTGCGGAGTCGTCGCGCCCATGGCAAGCTGCATCAGATTGCTCTGCGCATCCTTGACCGGATCAACCCACTGCCATTTGCGCGGGAGCCATTCCACATTGCAGAGACGGCGCCAGGCTCCCGGCGTGTAGGGGCATCCGGGACGCAAAAGCTGAACCGACAGGAACCGGCGGAATTCTTCGGTCAGGATGTCTTCGACAATCTGTTCCTGCTGATCCTTCCAGGAATCGCGTTCATCGAGGAGCCCCGCGCGAATACTGGAAAAATTCACATCGCGCAGATCGTTTGCAAAGGTCGGATAAGCCACATCAAGCCCGTTTGCGATATTCCGTTGGAGCGCGTTCACGAACGGTGGAAAATTCGTCGCGGGATGCTGCGGATCATACATCTTAATATCCCATTCGCCGGTGACGACATCCATGCTGGCGCGTTCCGTATGAACCTCCTGCTTCGGCGGCGGCGCTTTCGTGCCGTCCGGATTGCGGTCACGCCCTCCAAAATTGGACGGCATTTGCTTATTGATGATCATGCCAAGCTTCCGGCTGGCAGCATCCGCTGCGGCAAGCTCCGTGTAGATGTAGGAGTTGAGCAGGTGAATATTCTGCAATGCGGCCTGTCCGAAAGGGATTCCGCGAATTTGATTCGGGAGTTCATCATCAAAAAAGTGATTGACCTCATCCACGCCAAGGCGAACATAAGCCTCGCCGTCCGGTTCGCCGGGAGCGTAGACCGGATCAAAATATTCGCCCATGCTTTGATCAATGCGCGCACGTTTCCGGAACCAGTAGGCGACAGGCGCATCCCATTCATCGAGCTCCACGCCGGTAACAATCCGGTTGCCGTCCGGGAGTTCCATATTGAGCTCCATCGGGCATGCTTCCGGGTCGAGAAGCTGAAGCGCATAGCCGAAACGGTTGCTGAAATACGGAATCCGCCGGATGAACACCTCGCCGTCGATTTTCCAGCAGCGCACCACCATTTTCAGGAACTTACGCATGGTATGGCGGCGGTTCGCCGTGCAGTTGCCGCGTTCGCTGAATTCATTCCAGAGTTTTTCCACATATTGACATGCGCGTTCGTCCGTATTGCCGTTCGCGAAAGAGATTTTCGCCTGAATCTGAAAACCGTTCGGGCCTACAATATTTCGTTCGCACATCTTGAGAAACTTCCGGTAATCGCCGCCGTTTTTCGCCATTTCACGCGAAAGTCTGCGGAGCCGTTCGCCGTTTCTGCGGATGTCCTCGTTTGTGCGGATTGCGTCCGCGAGAAAGTCGCGATTGAAGTTGTTGACCTCGACCGCATGGTAGCTTCGTTCCTCCGGTTTCGCCTCCGGGGACGCGACGACCAGCGGTGCGGCGGTCGCCGCCAGATTGCTGTTGACCGTAAATGCCGGAGTCTCCGGCGGTTGTGTTTTCTTTCTGAAAAACATGTGTCACCTCACCGGAATACAAGTGGAACGGAAAACGGTAGCCTAACGCCTTCCTCCGATTCGTTTTCAACCATCAGTTTGAACTTGTCACGGGCAGTCAGAAGCTGTTCAATCGACATATATTTCAGCTTTACGCCGTCCACTTCCTGTTCCAGAATCGCGTCTGTGGCTCTTCCGAGAATCGCGTCTTCAATTGCCTCCAGCGCTTTCTGTGCAAAACTTTTTTCTTCCGGCATGGCATATCTCCTTTTTCAGTAAGGGAAAAAAGGTAAGGAGATTTTTGCAAATTATGAGATACTAATATATTAAGAAGTAGAAAAAGTAAAATTTTAGTTGTTTCAATTATAAACAGATTGAAATAGTTTCAATAACTTCTCATACTTATCTTTATGTTCTGTATTATTTTCTACTTTTTCAATTACATTATTCATTGCTTTGTTATATAACTGTATTGTCTTGTCTTCTTTTAGCATAATCTCTGCAGGAAATAAAGTATTCTTCGTGATGGATTGATCTTTTATTCCGACAATGTATTTCTGCCATAAGTAATATGCTAATTTTCCTGACGCTGCCCATGTTTTTTCTTTTTTTCCCATCTTTATATGGGTTCCTAGCAATCTCATGATATTATCGTCCAGAATAATTCTAGGAAAGCCTGTTTCCATTGATTCCATTGCATAACTCCTTGCAAGTCCCGGACCATAATAATCTTTATATTTTGGGTGCTCGAAACCATAACTGATTGTTACAGCACCTCTAAAGTAAATGCCATCAGCGATTAATGCAAAATAAGTAAGTCCCAAAGCAATAAAAATAACATTAAGTGTCAACATTTCTATTAGCTCATGAGTATTATCTAATTCTGCCCAGATAAACATTCCATCTGATACAGAAATTGTTCCTGTAGGAATCTTTAATGATTTAAGGTGAACATGCTTAGTTAATATACTTCTTGTAGCAATTTCTATATTGGAATTAAAACTGTCACGAAAAATTAATACAGGAATAGCAGCAGAAGCAAATTTGTCCATTATCTCCTCATCTAAGCCAATATCTGTTTCATAAATATTACTGAATTCAGATTGCAAAGAACGTAAAATATCTCCTTGTCCTAAAATATCAAGATATGCAACTAAATAACGTTTAATAGGAATTTTAACTCTTTTATCATCTGAATTTAGTGTTATTGATTTATAACGTTTTTTCATAAATATTTCCTCTAATATATTGAAATATATAGTGATTTTTAACTTTTTCAATTATATTTTATCGTCTCCTCCAGAAATCATACGGGAACTCCTCGCACGCGAAGTCATGCAGGAAAAGCGCCATTTTGTGAGCGTCGAACAAGTCATGCTGACGATCATAAGGAGTCCAGTCCTCAAAATCCGCTTCATGATCATCCGCCGGGGGCTGGAACGAAACGATCTGATGAATCAGGGTCTTTTTCAGTTCGCAGGCAATATACCAGTAATTATTATTGGTTTTATGCTGACTATAAATGAGATACAGAAACTTTGCGTTATAGCGCCGCGCCGGGGCAAGAATCAGAAGCGGATCATTTTCACTGACACGGTATTTCTCGCGGTTGCGGCTTGTCTCACCCTTGTATTTATAAAAGCCGGTGCCGAGCTGGCTGATCAGATGATCCACATCCGCTTTGCGATGCCCGCCCTCGTCAATGATGCCCGCCATCGGCATAATACCGTGATACTCACGATTCCAGGCGTCAATGACAGCTTGATCATCCCACGCATACGCATAATCCAGCGTAAACCAGCGTCCCTTGTCATCAATTCCCATAACAACATACCAGTAGCCGACTTCCTGTGTATCGACAGCCATATAGACCGCGCTGAAAAAGGTGTCTTCCGGCAGTTCGTCAATGTAATGGCTCCGCACAATTGATATTTTTTCTCCGGAAACAATGACAGGAACAAATTCAACCCCCTTGATTGAATTGCATAGATACGCCTGCGTTTCGTAGCTGTTAGAATTTTTTGCATTTTCAATTGCCTGACAGATTTCCAGCCAATCCACTCCGGGGAACTGCGAAGCCAGGGCACCCCAGCAGAAACCGGCATGATAATCGAAACGTTCGGGGTGTTCATGGATATAAGCGCCGGAACACGTGAGGTTTATCTTATCCGATTCCTCGAACTCCACGCCGCATTTCGGGCAGACAAGACGGATCGAAGAACGGTCTACTGTTCCGTCTGTCGCCTTGTATTGGAAATATTCTTCCGGCAAGGTCGTATTGAACGTGAGTTCTCCGCAATTCTGGCAGCGCAGATGATAAACGCCCATACTGGATTGTTTGTATTCGGTTGTAATCGGCGCCTTGCCGCCTTCGGGGGAACAAACCAGCACGCGAAGCGAGTTTTCAAAGGTTCGTGTCCGCTTGTCCATGTCTTTCAGTTTCGACACCTGATAATCTTCATCCTCGCGGAACTTCTTTTTATTGCGATTTGATTTTTCCTGCCGCCACTTATTGATTTCATCGCCGATCACCATTCCGAGCGGGATGGAAATGATCGCGCTTTCGCCGGTCATCAGGTAAACCATTGCATCCGGCAGATCAAGGGAGTCCGGATTTTCGTTCGCGCGCTCCGGAACCGCGTCAAGAAACGATGGAACACACCGCAGCATCGGTAGGAAAGAATCTCGAATGATCTTTTTGCCGACCGATTCGTTTTGATAGATAATCCCCGCAGGCGACGGCATGAAACGCAGACGCGCAATTGCGCCCATTTTCCAGCTTGTCGATTTCGCTGTCTGTTCTACCGCCTGAATCGTCAGCTTGCACCGTCCTGTATGCGCAAAGTAATTGACGGGATCAACCAGGTAGGGAGTTTTTTCACGGATTCTGATCAGTCCGGACGCTGCGGAAGTCTTGTCTTTCGCCAAATCAATGATTGACTCGCAAAACTCGACGGGGGACAGCTTTGCAATGGGTCTTACCCGTTCAATAATACTTTCAGCCGCGTCATGGATTCGTTGAGCGCGTTGTTGAGTAAATTGGTCTGTTCCTGATTCAGCGAACATTCTTTGAAAGCCTTCTCCAATGGTTTCAGCACTTCGATGAGATGCGTAATGATGGCGCTCTCATACTCCTTTTCTATCTTCTCCTGTCTCTGTTGAAGCCTCTGGTGAAGATTCGCAATCTCCGCTTCAAGCTTCCGGGCTTTAAGTTCTGCCATGCTCTCCGCTTTTGATTCCAGTTGCACCGCCTTTTCTTCCTTTACAGCCCGAATATCAAGTTTTGAAGTCTTGCCCTTGCCTTTGATCGCTTCAAACCAGCCGAAACCTTCAATAAAAAATTTTCCTTTATCGCAGAGTTTACGGGTTTGCGTCACACTTTTACCCGTCAGTTTCATGAATTCGCTTTTATCCACTTTGCCCTCCGCTTTGCCCTTTCTGTTTCCGACCGTTAAAAGCTATGCTTTTACTTTTTGATCTTTGTCCTTTTTCATCCCCCGCTTTGCCCCTAAATTTTTCCGTTTGTGAATCCTCCGTTTCGCCGACCCGCCCAAGCTCACTTGAATTGTTTTTGCTGGGGAAGGACCCGATAATTTGTGATTTGATGACGTTATGGTCGTGTTTGGATGCGTGTATTTTGCGGAGATAATCGGACACGTGGCGATTGCTTAATGATGCGATACGGTATAATATGGCTTGCTTACTCATGCCCAGATATTGCCCGATTGCGCTTATTGAGCAACCGCCGGAACGCGCTATAATGATAGCAACATTAAGCGGATCGTAATTGCCCGCCGCCATGACTGCACGCGCAAAATCTGCCATACTATCAGGTTTGGACGGCTCCGGCGCGGATGCGCTGTAAATTGCATCCGATAATACGATATGCGGCTCACCACGTCGGGACGCGCTGAAACGCTTATGGCAATAGGTAGACGCGCGGCACTCTGTCATAATGACGCAAGCACTGCAAACAGGATTGCTGCTCTTGTATTGCCCGTAGCAATCAGCAGGACGCGAGTTAATGCAGGCAGAAACATGCAGACACGCGATACAATCCGCGTTATTGCGGTGATACCGGTGACGGCAGGCGGAAATTATATCTATTGTCATGTATATTATCAAGCAGGCAGTATTACTATGTATTACCATAGCCGTAATATCAAGGTTTTTTCGATTTTTTTTCGATTTTTTTTGCTTTTACCCTTGACAAACCCATAATTATGGATTATAATATATAACATAAAGCAAAAAGATCATTGACAAGAGGTAAAACTGATGAAAGAAAAACTCAAAGGTTTAGAATATTGCCCGTTATGCGGTCATAAGCTAATCAGGGCAAAAAAGAAAATGACCGAAAAACAAAAAGAAGCTAATAGAGCTAACGGACGTAAAGGAGGACGTCCGAAAAAAGAGGAGTAATAAAAAGGGGTCTGCAAATGGGTGCAACCATTTACAGACCGGTAGCCCTAAATACGCAACCTAGAGCAATAAGAAAAATACTCCTTATTGCTCCAAAATCAAGGAGCAAAAGAATGAAAATCCTTAAAATCATTCTTTCCCTTCCGCTTCTCCTGCTTGATCCGGCTTACGGATTAAGCCAAAAAGAAGCAGAAAAAATCGGCGTCAAACTTGACTAACCGATAACACAAACCGAAACCGAAGCCGGGGCGGTAAAACCCCGGCACTTAACACTAATCAAATTGCAAGGAGTATATAAAAATGACTATCAGCAAAAAAGACAATCTCATTAGCAGAGACGGCGGGAAAACATTTGTTAAAATTAATGACCTTAGCAGAACTGATGCCTGGTTTATTTCAAGCTGCAGAGATATTAGAGAGCTTCCAGAAGCCGCCGATTTCTTTGAATACGTGAGCCCCTTTATAGGTTGCATACGCAAAATTGAGGATGATTACGAATTGTTGAATACTATCGCTGAACGTCTCGGCGGCAAAATCGTAATCGGTGGAAAATAAAAAAAGACCGGAGCATCAGTATATACCCGCCGATGCTCCAAACTGCAAGGAGTAAATAAAATGAATGCTGAAATATTGGAAAATGAATACCGGAAGATTTGGGGTAACAACAAAAATATGATCGACTACTGTATAAAGAAAACCGCATGTATGCTTGAACTTGAAGGCGGTTATATTTTCACCTTCGACAAGCCTTCAATCAAAACAGATTTCTGTTTTGGTTTCGGACAAAATGGGATATCAACGGAAGCAGATTACCGCGATGCCGCAAAATCTGCAAAAAATGCACAAGAAAAAGATAGTTTTTTTGCTGCTAACATGGAGAACACTTTTTCAGAAATTGAAAGAATTCTGGAAGAAGATGTTTTTATGCGAATAAAATATCGCGGACAGAAAAATGATTCTGTATTCGTTACGCTTCATTCTGAATCATATTTCAATTACTTCCCCGGTGAAAAAGAGCAAATAATTTCCAGTGCCGTCCCATAGATCTTTGAAATAGTCATTTTTACCACCTTATTTGAGCTT
>DXVA01000161.1:0-1679 GCA_019408975.1 Lentisphaeria bacterium
ATTGATATGTCAAACGGGACTCTGAAAGCCTTGAAGCCGGGACTGGAAAAACAGAAAGAACAAGACCAGGATTCTGTTTTTTTGCCCCTCCCTGCCCTTTGTTTTTTTCTTCAGATTTCCGACGGCTTTATCTTTCTCTGTAATCCAGGTGGAACGGCTCTTGAAAAACAACGGAAAACAGACGATATTACAGGGTTCGGAGTTTTACTTGCAACAGATGTTTCCGCCGGAGGTTTTTTATGCGGTTCAGGTGTCCTTTCTGCTTTTATGCAATCAATGCGGACGAGTCGGCGCGCGGTTACAGTATGACATGTCCGAGCTGTGCCAAGACCGTGATGGTGCCTGTCGGCAGGTTCGAGGACGGATGCATTATCGGCGATTTCCTGATCAAATCCAAGATCGGCGAGGGTTCCATCGGCGCGGTTTACCTGGCGACACAGCTTTCTCTGGAGCGGCAGGTTGCGCTCAAGATTCTTTCTCCCGAATACAGCACACACAAGGGAATCAATGATTTCCTGAACGAAGCGCGCGCCGCCGCAAAACTCAGCCATATCAACCTGGTGCAATCCTTTGCAATCGGCGAGGAAGACAACATCTGTTACATGGCAATGACTTATATCACCGGAGAAACCGTCCGCAAGAGGATTCTGCGCGAGGGGAAGATCGCGGTCGATGAATCGCTCCATATCATCCAGCAGGTCGCCGAAGCGCTCTATTACGCATGGGAGGAGAGCCGCCTGATTCACCGCGACGTGAAGCCTGACAACATCATGATCACCGAGGACGGCATCGTCAAGCTCACTGACCTCGGGCTTGCCATGCAGACCAGCGAGTGGAGCAAGGATATGGAGATTTCCGGAAGCCCCTCCTACATGAGTCCCGAACAGTTCTCCGGCGAACCGCTGGATACCCGCAGCGACATTTACTCGCTCGGCATTACGCTTTACCAGATGATTTCCGGCAAACTGCCGTTCGATGCGGAAACGGTCCGCAGTGTGGCGCACCAGCACTTCGAGGAAGACGCCGTCCCGCTCAACAAAGTGGACTCCTCCGTTCCTGTCCCAGTTGCGCGTCTCGTCAAAAAGATGATGGCGAAAAAGCCCGCCGACCGTTACCGCGATATGGAGGACCTGCTGAATGAAATCTGGGCGATCCGCCAGAAAACCGCTCCCGACCGTTCCCTTGTGCCGGAAGTCCACACAATCTCTCTGAAGCGCCTGGACTATGAAATGCAGCATGAATCTTCCGAAGCCAAGAAAAACGTGCTCAAGCTGGAGGATGAAATCCGGGAACGTCGGAAATATCTGCGGATTCTCCTGGCGCTGATTCCCGTGGCGCTGGTCCTCGGAATCATCGTCACACTCTACTGGTATGGCAATACTCCGATCAATACATCCGTTGAAACGCGCATTGCACAGAAAACCGCTTATTTCAAGCGATTCGCAAATGACGGCAGTCTGCCTTTGAAGGTCATTCAGGAGGAAGGGGAAAAGATTCTCGCCGAGTTCGGAAAACCGCGCAGCCGCACCCAGCGGTTCATGCTCGACAATATCCGCGCGATCATGACCGAAGCCGCATACAGACGTTCCCAGCTCGAAAACAGGAATCTGCTGAATTCTCTGCGGAATGCCCGCCGTGACAACGCCGCGCTCAAAGCCGAGGCGGAATCTTTGACCACC
>DXVA01000161.1:1689-6803 GCA_019408975.1 Lentisphaeria bacterium
ACCACCCGCATGAAAGAAGCCGAAAACAAAGCGGTTTCCGCCGAGGAAACCGCCAGAACCAGAAAGCTTTATGAAGAAAATCTGAAAAAGCTCAACGCTCTCAATGCCACAATCAAATCTCTGGAAACGGAACGCAATGCCCTGCAGGAACGTGTCTCCTCGCTGGAATTGACTCTTGAAGAAAACTGGCGTGACATGATTCGTTCGGAAATCATGAAGCTTCGCCCGCAGTTGCGTTTACGGGAGATCAGTGCGCTTCTTGCCGTGGAATCCGTTCAGTATCCCCGTCGTGCCGGATGGCTGAATGAACGGGAACAGGAAAATCTGTTTCTCGGACGCATCTTGCTGGATATCGCTGAAAGCGGCACCAAATACTCCGCAAAGGAATTGCCCGGGCTCGGTAAAATCATCATGATTTCCAGCGGATTCATTGATTATCAGGACCGGGACGGACGGGTAAGGCAGATGAAATGGAGTGCGCTCCCCACGGATATCGCATGGCGGATTCTTTCGGACAATCCTTTGTTTACCGGGAAAGAGCGTGAGGTTCGTGCCGGTCTGGAGCTGCTGAAAGGCAATCTGGGAATGGCGCAGGTGGCAAATCCGACAGACCTGGAAATCAATGCCATGATCCGGATTTATTTGCAGAATACGGTCAGGGCAATGAAGTATATGGTGCCTGACAATCGGAATGGAGCAACAGAACTTTATGATGCAGCTCTGAAAGTTTTGAATGGCAGTCTCGAATTTGAAAATATGAAGAACAATCTCTCCGCCATCCTCTCTCTCTAGCAGGTCTTTCGACCTGCACCCTAACCGGATGCTCACGCATCCTGCTGACATTGTCTTTCAAGTCCTTTTTGTCCTTCAAGTCTTTTAAAATTAAAAAAACACCATTGAAACTGAGAGAGGAAAGGGGAAAAAGAAAAATGGTGAGCCGGCAGGGGCTCGAACCCTGGACCACCGCCTTAAAAGGGCGATGCTCTACCGACTGAGCTACCAGCTCACACGATTGTTCCTTAGGTGGAACAAGGTCTATAATCTATCATGCTAAATTCAAAAATCAAGCTGTTTTCAGATGAAAATATGAAAAAAATATCACTTTCAGCTTCAAATCTCAATAAAAACCGGGTTTCGGCTTACCCTTCCGGACATCAAGCTCGATATTCCGGATATTCTCAATGCCGAGATTATACTTCAAGGCCTCAAGAAGACGGTTCTCAAAGTGATTTGCGACAACCGTAATCGATTCTCCGTCCGGATCGTAAGGAAAGGAAACAGCCACATGAAGACGCAGAGCCTTTCTGTCATGGAAAAGCGCAACTTTCAGTATTTCAATTTCCGGAAACTCGCCGCCGATGGATTTGACCAGATCGGAAATTGCCGTTGCCGAGATTAAAATCCGTCCGTGTGCAGAGCGGAGCGCAACGCCTTTCGCGTGCTTCGGATATCTCAGTATGAAAGACAGAAGCCCCAGAAGAACAACGAACAGTAAAGCAACAAGCGCTCCCGTCAGATATCCGCACTGAAATGCAAAAATTTCGGTGTCATTCACATCAAACAGGTAGTTCTGGATCATTTGCTTTATCATAATCTCTCCCGTCTTGTTATGAAAAAGCCTCCGGACCTTGTTCGGAGCCGGAGGCCTGATGATTTATTCCGAGTCGCTTTGATCCTGCTCTTCCTCAAGGTCTATGATGACGACATTGACCTTGTGAACCTGCATTCCGGTGATCTTGGTGATTTCGCCGATCACGGCAATCTGAATCGCTTCGGCTATTTCCGGAATGTGAGTGCCGTAAGCGAGAATGACCTTGACCTCGACCTGAACGGAATTATCGCCCATATTGATCGAAATGGCGCGGTCATACATCTTTTTGCTGCCGACGATTTCGGCAAGGTTATCGACAAGACTGCTTCCGGCAAGTCTGACGACTCCCGGAACTGCGCAGGTCGCTTTTCTGACGATTGAGGCAATCACGCTTTCATGAACTTTTACCGTTCCTGAGTAAGGCACTGCCTCTGCCATGACTGCTTCCGCCGGAAGCATGCGTTGGCTGGTCTTCTTCTCTTCCTTATTCATGGTTGATGATCTCCTTTGCACTCACAGGTTTTCTGCTTCGTCTTCCGATGCGTCTTCCATTTCGCGGACGATCACATTGACTTTCGTGACGTTCAGCCCTGTAATTGCCTTGATTTCTTTGGAAACAGCGTCCTGAACCGCCGCGGCGACCGCGGGAAGCTGCACACCGTATTGAATATTGATGGAAAGTTCCACTGCGACAGAAGAGTTGTTCATGGCGATCTGAATCGACCGGTCCTGAATCTTTTTGCTGCCGACGATTTCGGCGATATTGTCAACGAAACTGTTTCCCGTAATGCGCGTGACCCCCGGAACGGAGCAGGCGGCTTTCCTCACGATTGTCGCAATCGCGCCTTCGTGGATTTTGATCTGTCCATACTGGTTGCCGTGCTCTGCGACGGGTCCCGTCGATGACGTGTGCTTCTTTGAAGCTGTACCGGATGTCAGTCTTGCCATTTTTTCTCGTCCTTAATTTACGCCGGATCTTGTTTCTTGTCCTGCTTGTTGAAGTGTCCGCCCTTGATGAGTCGTTCGATAAAGCCTGTATCGTAATGTCCCTCGATGAATTCACGGGTATCAATGATGAACTGCTCGAACGGAATTGTCGTTTTCACCCCTTCGATGAAATATTCATTCAAGGCGCGCCGGCATTTTGCAATGGCTTCCGCGCGGGTATCTCCGTGAACGATCAGCTTTCCGATCATGCTGTCGTAATGCGGCGGAATGCGGTAGCCGTTGTAGGCGTGTGAATCCACGCGGACTCCAGGACCGCCCGGCGCATTGTAGAACTCAATACGTCCGGGGCACGGCGAGAAATTATTGTAGGGATTTTCCGCATTGATGCGGCACTCGATCGCATGACCGCGGAATTGCACATTCTTCTGCGTAAGAGAGAGTTTTTCTCCCGCGGCGATCCTGATCTGTTCCTTGATGATGTCCACGCCTGTGATCATTTCCGTGACGGGATGTTCGACCTGAACACGGGTATTCATTTCCATGAAATAGAACTGATCGTTCGGGCCGAGGAGGAACTCAATGGTGCCTGCGCTGACATACTTCGCCGCTTTTGCGGCTTTGACTGCGGCTTCCCCCATTTTTTTGCGGAGGGATGCGCTCAATGCCGGAGAAGGAGATTCTTCGATCAGTTTCTGGTGACGGCGTTGGAGACTGCAATCGCGCTCCCCGAGATGCAGGACGTTGCCGTAAGAGTCGGCAAGGATCTGCACTTCGATATGACGCGGATTCTCGATATACTTTTCAATGTAGACTTCTCCGTCCCCGAAAGCCCTTTCCGCTTCGGTTTTCGCCGCATGGAACCCTTGAATCAGGCTCGGATCGTTATGCGCGATTCTCATGCCGCGCCCGCCGCCGCCCGCAGAAGCTTTGACGATGACCGGATACTTGAGCGCGTGCGCTTCCTTGAGCGCCTCTTCCTCGGTATTGATGACACCGTGGCTGCCGGGGGTCACGGGGACTCCCGCCTTGCGCATGGTCTCTCTGGCGTTGGACTTGTCGCCCATCGCCCGCATCTGTTCCGGCCCGGGGCCGATGAACGTGATGTTGCAGCTTTTGCAGACTTCGGCAAAATGGGCATTTTCAGAGAGGAAGCCGTATCCCGGATGGATCGCATCCACATCGCAGATCTCGCCTACGCTGATGATCCGCTCGATTAAAAGGTAACTTGCGCTGGATGGCGCGCTTCCGATACAGACCGCCTGATCCGCGAGACGGACCGGCAGGGAATCTTCATCCGCCTGCGAATATGCAATCACGGTCTTGATCCCCATCTCCCTGCATGCTCTGATGATGCGGAGCGCGATTTCGCCGCGGTTGGCAATTAATATTTTATTGAACATAATTCACCCGGGTAGTAAAACAATTGGCCTTATTCGAGAATGAAGAGCGGCTGTCCGAATTCGACAGGCTGTCCGTTTTCAACGAGAATTTCCTTGATGACGCCGGATTTCTCGGCTTTGATCTCGTTCATGACCTTCATCGCTTCAATGATGCATACATTGGTGTCGGCATCAACCTTCGACCCGACCTTGACGAATGCCTCGGACCCCGGAGCGGAAGAACGGTAGAACGTTCCGACGATGGGAGATTCGATGATTTTGCTGGCATCGACCGGCGCTGCCGCAGGTGCGGATGCCGCCGGAGCCGCCGCAGGTGCCGGAGCTGCTGCGGGAGCGGGCGCCGCCGGAGCCGCGGGAACGACTGCGGGCGCTGCCATTACAGCCTGGGGAGCCATCGCCGCGGTCTGCTGACTGCCTCTCCGGATGCAGAGATGCATATCTTCCGCTTCGATTTTGAACTCTGTAAGATCATTTTCGGACATTAGCTTGACGATGGTTTTTATTTCTTCAATTTTCATCTCTCAGCCCTGTTCTTTCGTTTTTTGGTTGTTGATATGTCTGACCAGTGCGCGCAAGGCCCATTCATAGCCGTCGGCTCCCAGTCCCGCTATCTGCCCGATGCATACCGGAGCAGTAAGTGACTCGTGTCGGAATCCCTCCCGGGCGTGGATATTGCTCAGGTGGATTTCCACCGCGGGGAGTTTCACCCCTTCGATGGCGTCCCGGATCGCAACGCTCGTGTGCGTGTAAGCGGCGGGATTGATCACCAGCCCCTCCACACCGTCCGCCAGCGCCTGCGCGATGGCGTCGACGATCACGCCTTCATGATTGCTCTGCATGAAGCCGAGCTCCACTCCGAGTTCAGCCGCGACGGCACGCAGCCGCGACTCGATTTCCGGGAGCGGCACGACTCCATATACTTCTACTTTCCTGCGGCCAAGCAATTGCAGGTTGGGCCCGTTCAATACTAAAATTTTCATGACGATACTATAACACAACTTTTCCTGTTTTTCCAGAAAAAATTCTGAAAGGTTGGAAAATGAACTGATTATTTTTCACGAATCCTCTCATAATTCATTGAAATAAACACTCTCGTAACCATGATCCGCCATGACTCTCAGCGCGGTGTCGATTTCCTCGAAATACCGCGGAATGTAATTGGAATAGCTCCGGTA
>DXVA01000161.1:6813-9680 GCA_019408975.1 Lentisphaeria bacterium
GTAGGCATACTGTTCGTGGGACCCGATGCAGATCAGTTTTTTCCCGGATGCAATACGCCGGTTCAGGCATTCTTCGATTCCCTGCAAATCGTCTTTGAAAAGATTCAGGATCGCATCCACGGGCATGTCATACATATTGAAATCGCGGTTGAAAATGATTTCCTCCCCTTCCGGGACGGCGAAGAAATTCATTCCGCGCTTCCGCATGAAGATACGGTTTTCAGGCGTGATGCGGAACCAGTGCATAATGACGGGCGCGATCAGGGATTTTCCCCCGACGATGCGCCTGAGCTCATTCATCAGCAGCGCATAATGTTCCGGCATTTTTTCCGGATATGCTTTTGAATAAGGTTCATCGGGAAATTCCGCATAGCCGTGGAAGGCGAATTTCAACCAGTCGGAGCTGGCTTCGAACTCAGAGCGGTATTTATCGGGAAACTGCGAGAGGTCGAAAGAGGGATTGTGCGAATTCCGCCAGAAGCAGTTCAGCGTGAATTTCGTTCCGTATTTCAGGTGCGCTTTCTTCAAGCCGTTCAGGTAGAACTGATCGAAAATGGAAGCATGGCAGTGTTCATAAATATCATTGAAAAAGAAAATATTGTCGTCGATGAAAAAATTGTATTTTTTTCCGGTCGGCAGCGGTTTCGGCATGATCTGCTCCTTTTTTGAAAACGTTTGAGTCGGAAGAATAAAAATGTTAAAAGTTTCCGGAGGTCATTGCATACTCATGGCAGACGGCTGGTAACGGGGATCATCCGGGAGAATGGTCGGCGCATCCAGCGGCGGAAGACGGTCGACAAGCCCCCAGCGGCGGGAAACCGGCCAGAAGATGTTGACGGCGAGTCCCACGATATTCCTGCGGGGAATGAAACCGATCATACGGGCGTCAAGGCTGTGATTCGTATTGTCGCCCAGCACGAAATAGTGGTTTTCCGGCACTGTAATTTCCTGCCCCGGCGCAAGGAGCCCATCCGCTTTGTGCCCCTGATAACCGCCTTTGAACGAGTAGAGTTTGCTGAATTTATCGGAGAACTCATATGCCGGTTTGAATTTATCGGCGCCCTTCGGCTTGATCATCAGGATGTTGTGTTCTATCTTCAACGTGTCGCCGGGGAGTCCGGCAAGGCGCTTGATGTAGTAGAACCCGCCGAGCGGCTGAATTGCGGAGGAGAGTCCTTCGGTCGTAAAAACGATCACGTCGCCGCGTCTGATATTGCGGAAATGGATGCTGAAACGTTCCACGAAGACATGGTCTCCGGTGGAAAGCCAGCCGTCTGCAAATGTTTCCCCTTTTTCGTAATAATCGCCTGTTTTCGCCAGATAGCGCTTCACGTTCTGGAGCAGATCGCCGGGAAGGGTGTAAGTGCGGCTGCCGATGTTGAAAACGGATTCCGTGAATAAGAAATACTTGTTTCTCGTCTTGTAGTCGTAAGAGAGCCAGCCGTCTTCCTGGACTGTAAGTTTTGCGCGTTCCGCCTGTATCGGCATGGCGGCTCGCGTGACGGTGCCAAGATGAGGCTCCGAAAGTTTCCTGTCGATATAATGAATGCCGAATAACGTCGGCTGCATACTGCTGGTCGGAATCTTGAACGGCTGGATGTAGAGCGCGCGGATGCCTCCGGCGACGGCGCAGGCGACAACCAGCACGTCCAGAAAGCCGCGCATGGAATGGGCGAACCCGCTTCTCGGCAGAATGCGTTCCAGGCGCCGGTCGAATTCCTCCAGAGTCTTCCGGTCCGTTTCCGGCAGCCTGACGGCATCCAGTTCCGTTTTCAATCGGTTGAGTTCCGCTTTGGTCTTTTCCGGCAGGATATCGTCATCCGCGGCGAGGGTATAACGAACCGCAGACCTGAGTTCCTTGAGCAGTTTTCTGCGTTTCCGGTTCTTGAAAAATGATAACAGCATGATGGTATTGTCTTTCTTTTCAATTAAAAATATTTCATAAAAACAATATCACATCTTTGATTCAAGGTCAAGCGAGGTTTGCATATATCATCATAAGAAGTATATTACAGGGTTGATGAATGATTGAAAGTGAAACAGCAGAATGATTTTATTATATAGAATATTTTTCCCTTTTATATTTTTATTTTTCCTGCCGGGATTGATCGTGAAGCTGATCCGGCGTCCGGGGCGCAAAAAGAATTATATGGAACGCTTCGGAGTTTTTTCAAAAGAGAGGCGGGCGGCGCTTTCCGGTATGCGGGGAGCAGTCTGGATTCATGCGGTCAGCGTCGGAGAGACCAACGTGGCGCTTTCTCTCCTGAAGAAATGGATCGCCGAGTATCCCGACAGGAAGTTCGTGTTCAGCACGACGACCACGACTTCGCAGGAAATCGCATGGAACAAGGCGCCTGCCGGAGTCGAAGTGTTTTTCTGCCCCGTGGATATGGGGTTTCTTGTCCGCAGGGTGCTGCGGATGATCCGTCCGTCCGCGCTGGTGATCTTTGAAACGGAAATCTGGCCGAACATGGTGCTCCTGGCAAAAAAAAGCGGTGCGAAAGTGTTTCTCGTGAATGCACGCCTTTCCGACCACTCTATCGGGGGCTACCGGCGGTTTCGCGCGTTTTTCGCTCCGGTGCTGAGTGCATTTGACCGGATCGGGGTGCAGACGGAGCTGGACCGGGAACGTTTCCTTTCCGTCGCGCCCAAAGCAAAAGCCGTCGTCACCGGCAACATCAAATTCGATCAGTGCCCGCCTGCGGATTTGAAAGGAATTGACCTTTCCGGATTTTTCGGATCGGATTTCATTTCCCTGCTGGCGTGCAGCACCCATGCGCCGGAGGAAAAATTGATGCTGGATTCGTTTCTTGCGGCGCGGAAACACTGCCCGAACCTGAAATTCGTGATTGTGCCCCGTCATGCGG
>DXVA01000162.1 GCA_019408975.1 Lentisphaeria bacterium
ATCCGGGCAGAGATACTTTTTCAGCTCCTGCTGTCTCATGAAATCCTGATAGTTTTTCATATTCCGGAATGCAGCGCCGAAGTGTCCGTATCCCCAAAGCTTCAACCGCTCCCGGCTATGGCAACTGAACGGCAGCAGCCTGTCTCCCGCTTTCAGAAACCGGTAAAGAAACCGGCAGGTTCCCTGCACTATGGAGCCGGTAAGATCGCAATATCTCCGCATCCACCGGAAAGCCCTGCTGTTTTTCAGTGCGCCGATCTCGTTTTCCAGAGAGGCGCATTTGCCTTCCATGAAGCTGATATGGCTGCGCAAACCGTGATTCTCATACTTCAGTACGGAATTGACATACTCTATTTCGCTGATCTGATCTGTTTTGGATTTGAGCTCCAGATCACATTCCGTCAGTGCAGCCTGCAATTCCGATCTCTGTCTTTCGACAGTCGCGATATGCCTGGAAAGTCTGTCTTTGTCTTCCTGGAGGGAATGAATTTCTTCTCTGTTTTCCTCCTGCCGTTTTTCTACGGATTTCAGTTCCGCATACAGGTATTCCGACTTCGCACACTCTTCTTTCAGCTCCCCCCGGAGCTTTTCGTTTTCTTCCGTTTTCTTCAGGATCTCCCCCCGTATTCCGAACTGGTTGATGACGGCTTCATCATCTTCATAATATCCCCTTCCCGCATCATAATACGCATCAAGATAACAGGAACAGGGAACGGCGGGCAGCTCTCCGTCGGAAGCCAGCACAAAAGAATATTGAGTCTCGCGGAGACTGTCCTGCCGGACAATGTTCTTTTGAGGGTTCTGCACAAAAAACTCCGGCTGTCTGTCTCCGGTAATAATGGAATTGAAGAAAGCATTCTGTGCAAAGACCCTGTTATGCAGGAAAAGCCCGTTCAGCATTTCTTCCAGTTCCGCCTGTTCCAGCTCGTTGATATGAAAATTATTCACATCTTTCCCATGATAGGCATCGAACGGGGTTTTATTGGGAGAAGAGATGATCAGAAGCCCTCCGGGAATGAGCAGGCGGTGCAGTTCTTTCAGAAATGCCGCAGGCGAAGGAATATGTTCGATACTTTCAAAAGAAACAATGGAGTCGAAACAGTGATCGGGCAGAGGCACCGCTGCGGCATCGGCACAAAGGAAAGTCAGATTCTCTTTCCCGTATTTGGCTTTTGCGGCTTCGACCGCCTGCCTGTTCAGGTCCACCCCCACTACGGAGGAGGCTTTCTGCGACAGCATGAAACTGCCATAGCCCTCTCCGCACGCAATGTCCAGAACCCGGTGCCCGGCGACAAGCCCCGCCGCCACAGCATAGCGGTGCATACTTTCAATTCCCGTCACCCGGCTCTCGCCGGGGATATACCGTTCTCCTGTCCGAGGCAGAACGCTTTCCTCCATAAAACCATTTAAAAAGATATCATCATGATCCGGCATGTTATTCCTCCCTTTCCGTATGCAAACGCGCGATCTTGCGGGTGCGTTGATACAGACGTTTCAAAAATGCATGTGTCGCAGACGGCATATAACGCCTCGCCTGCACTTTGAACCATGCTCTGCTGAATCTTGAAAGCTGTCCGGTAAGGTGCCAGACAGCAAGAATGAAATGCTGGAAATTACAGGCATTCAGATTCAAAGCGCAACACGTTTCTTTCAACATGAAATGCATATTATTCAATTCCACTCTGGCATAATCGTCATTCAAGACCCATGCACTGTAAAAACCGTCATGCTGGACGGCAAACGGGCGGATGCGCTCCAGAGCGTGGAGGAGAGTCCCGTCATCCGCAATCGGCTCTTCCGGAAAATCTTCATACTTCCATGGATGCGAAAGCATCGTCTTGTAAGCATCTGCCCGGAACCAGAAAAAGGAACCCAGCGGTGCAACAGGTTCCTTCATCCGGTCCGGCATACAGCGCAGTCTCAACAGCTTCGCCAGTTTCAACGTACCCTGGTAGTTGACACTCCATGCGTCTTTCAGGGTAAAGAAAAACGCGCCATGTTCAGGATAAGGCGGCATCAGCATCCCCAGACGCGGATTCTCGTCAAAAGTCCGGATGATGTTTTCCACATATTCACGGGAAAAAAGCATGTTTTCAAAACATTTGTCCCTGAAATTCAAACCGACTGCCTGCGGCTTGACCTGTCCGGCTTTCTTGTCATGCGCAAAACAGATGTAATCATACTCCGGCACCACTGATTTGAACTCGACAAGAAGGGTTCCGAGATCGCGTCCCCGGTTCGGCACCACATGAACCTCCAGTTTTCCCCCGGTCAATCCCCGGCAGGCTTCTTCGATCTCCGCCTTGTTCTCCGCGCAGGGAGTCGCAATGTAAAAATCCGTATTTTCCGGAAGATTCGCAAGAAAACGCCTGCAATATCCGATCTGATCCCTGAAAAACAAGTGGAAGATCAGCGCAATCCGGCTTTTCGACTGCCCCGCGCTGAAACGGGACGGCAGAATGTAGTTCAGGTTCAGCGAACGCTTCAAGTCCGCCATATTGCAGGTGCGCAGAAGATTCTCCCAGATCATATCCGTATCATATTTACAGTGTTCGCGGATATATTCCAGAGTCTCCCGGCAGTTGCTTCCGTCCGTCTCCGATAAAATGTCATAATAGTTCTGGAAAAACATTCTTCTCTTGATGATCGGGCAGCGCCGGTTTTCCACCAGCTCCCGCGAACACATGATCAGAGGCTGGGTGGAAACGTTCACCAGGTCATCCGTATTGACATAAGTATCCCAGCGGAATCCGAGATCCGCAAACTTTTTTGTGAAGACGGCTTCGTATTTCCCGATTGCCTCCGCATAATTCCTGACCGGCGTCATATTTTCCCAGAAGTTCCGGTATGCCTCCGACAGAAACAGGGAACGCCGGACCACGATGAAATTGGACTGCAGATGGTCCGGAATGAAATTATAGCAGATGGTCCCCCAGGGATCATAATCCACACGATTGAACTTGGTAATACCCCAGAAATCAAGGTCCCGTTTCTCCATGGCGGAAAACATTTCCGAAAACGGGTAGAGCGGACCGAATACCGTAAAGTTGCATAGAACCAGTTCCTCATATTCCGCCAATGCGTCCCAGCCGATTTTCCCCAAAGCCGTCTTATATGCCCAGACATCGAATCCGCTGTTCTCCCGGACAATCAGTTCCTGCGTATGCTTCGTCAGCAGCGCACGGCTCTCCGCAGTCAGAGCGCCGTTGCAGACGATGATCAGTCGATCCGCATTCCTTGCAAGGTCCGTCAGGAAATAATCCACATAAGAATCTGCGATTCCATCCTGATCAAAAAAGAAAAATACCGCCAGCCTTTTCATGAAACTTTACCATTCCCGGCAAGAATACGCCTGATTTTTGCATTGTCGCCCCAGATGGCGGGAGAATCATAAGCGCGGTCCGGATAGGCGCCGTAACGCAAAGTGATGTCAAGACCGCGCTCCCGTATGAATTTTTCCGCCATGTCGCCAAGTGCGAGCGGTCTGCCGGAACAGCAGTTGATGATCCCCTGTACTTCCGTCTGCATGACGCATGCGGACAACTGAGCTGCCAGTTCCTCCACGGGAAGAAAATCATAGCATTTCTTTCCGGAAGTAAACGGGAACTCGCGTTTCCCTTCTTTCGCAGATTCGAGAATCCGTGAAAAAACGGAATGATTGCGCTCGTCGTCACCAAGGACATAATATCCGCGGAACCATTGAAAGACAACCTCATGCTGTCTGCAAAACAGCTCCAGAGACTGACGAAGCGCATTCTTCGCAACCCCATACAGTGACAACGGGCGGCAGGGCGTATTTTCATCCACCGCCCCTTCATGGTATCCGATTTCGTGCATGGTTCCCATGACGGCAAGCTGCTTCACGCCCTGCTTCGCCAGTTCCGCCAGAAAATGAAAATGGGATGAAAGCATTTCCATGTGTGCGGCGGAATCATGCTGGAAACCGTCCTTCCATGCAAAATGCAGACAGGCATCCGGAATGCGGTCCCCGAACAGATCCGGAACGCAAGCTTCGAAAAGGTTGCAAGGAATCCGCACGGCACGCGGATCGATGAAATCTATGGAAAAATCGACAGCCGTTACCTTCACGTTTTGTTCAAGCAATGCATGTACCACATGGGAGCCGATATAGCCATTGGCACCTGTCACGAGAATATATTTTTCACTTCTATTCATGTTGATCTATATCATAATTAATAACTTACATTGGTTTAAGATGAAACCTGACCTGTTTTTCATCCGTTTCCGGCACCGCCAGGCCCCTTCTATTTTTCAATATCCAGAGTGATCTGCTCCATCGGAATCCCGACGAGAACCCCCTGCTCCCCCAAGTAATGCGATTTGATTCGCAAAGCGTCATGAAACCACTGGTGCTGAATATGTTCCGTCTGCGTTCCCTCCGCAATTGCGGCATGAAGCGTATATTCCCCGCTTTTCAGGCGCGGCATCTGGAACGAAAATACCGCCTTGATCAGAGAGCCGGCAGGAGCGGAACGAGGCTCTGACCGGTACTGCACATAGGTATTATCACCGAACAGGTTTTCACCGAGATAGTTGCGGATCGCAAAACCGACGATCGGGCTGAAAATATCCTGTCTGGCACGGCAGCGGATTTCCAGCCGGACTTCCTCCCCGCCGAGCGTGCTCACCAGCATACAGCCATTTTCATCATAAAAATGAATGGATTCAATCACCGCTCCGCCGGCGCCGAAGGAAGGCGCGTTTTCATTAAACTCGAAAAATTCATATTCATGGACGAGATTACTGGAATTGAACCGCTCCTGACGCACATCGCGGACCTTCCTTTTTTCCGCCCTGTGCTCTGAAACCTGTCCGGCAGGCTGGAATTCCCCCTGCTGCTTCTTATAGCAGAATGCAAGATAATGTTCAACAACTGTCTTGGGATGCCCGATCTCCATGACCCTGCCGCGGTCCAGCCAGAGGACTTCATCGCACATGTTCAACACCGCGCCGGTATCGTGCGTCACGAGGATCACCGTATGCTCCTTCATGAAGGAGCGCATGAACTTCATGCACTTCTGCGTGAAAACGACATCCCCCACGGACAAAGCTTCGTCAATGATCAGGACATCCGCGTCAATATGCGCAATGACGGCGAATGCCAGACGCATCATCATACCGCTGGAATAGGTTTTCACAGGCTGGTCAATCGCTTCTCCGATATCGGCAAATGCCGTAATCTGCTCATATCTTGCGTCGATCTGGCTTTTTGTGAGTCCCAGCAGGGACGCGTTCATATAGACATTCTCCCTGCCCGTAAACTCAGGCGAAAAACCGCTTCCCAGTTCCAGAAGCGCCGCGATTCTGCCATGCACCTCCACCTCTCCGGAAGTCGGCTCCAGCGTATCCGCGAAAATCTGAAGCAGAGTACTTTTCCCGGCTCCGTTCATTCCGATGATCCCGAAACACTGCCCGGTTTTCACGCGGAAGGAAACATCGTCAAGTGCGCGGAATTCACGGTAGAAATGCCTTGTCCCGCAGAACAGAGTCTGCATCAGGCGATGCACCGGTCTGGCATAGATTTCATAAATTTTGCTGAGATTGCGCACTTCAACGCAGACCTGATCAGATAACATCGGCAAATCCCCGTTTCGTTTTCATGAACCAGAGATACCCCAGTTCAAAGACGGCAAAAGAGCACAGGAACATCCAGAATACCTCATGGAACGGCGGCAGTTTCCCATACAGGAAAATCATGCGCCCGTGCTGCACAAGAACCGCCAGCGGGTTGTAGGTCATGATACTGCGGTAGGGTTCAGGAAGCATATCCTGGGAATAAAAGATCGGCGTCAGGAAAAAAAGCACCTGAAGCAGGATCGGGACAAGCTGCCCGAAATCCCGGATGTAAACCCCGAGAGACGCCACGAACCAGGCGCATCCCGCAGAAAACAAAGTTACCGGAACCAACAGCAGCGGCAGGCTGACCACGGTCCACGGCAGGAAGCCGTAAACCAGCAGGACACCGACGGCGAGAATTGCAAACCACAACAGGCTGACAATCAAAGCCGAACCGACTGAAGTCAGCGGCAGCAGTTCCAGCGGAGTAATGATTTTCTTGACGTAATTCACCCTGTCCGTGATGGAACTGACTCCGCCGCCCACGCTTTCTGCGAAAATGTTATAAACCGCCATTCCGCAGAAAAGCATCAGCGCAAACATCATTTTTGAATCCTGCTGACCCGCAACCGCTCCCCAGCGTGTTTTGAATACGACACAGAAAACAAACGAATAGATGGTCAGCATCAGCAGCGGAAAGACCAGCAGCCATACAGCTCCGAGAAAACTGCCTTTGAATTTCGCCTGTATATTGCGCAGGGTGATTTGCTGAACGAAATAACGGTTATCCCAAAGTTTCCTCCAGGGACTTAAAAAGTTCAGCAGTTCACCCCATGTTTCTTTCCTTGCCATTCCAGTTTTCTATCTCCGAATTACACCGTCGCCGCGAGAGATGTCTTCCACTCGCTTCCGACACTTCCGTAATAATTCCATTCCAGCTTGTCCGTCCCCATGACGCACAGGGCTCCGAGATCGCCCGCGGCAGTCCTGACACGAAGGTCATCGACACCGTCGCCGTTGAAGTCCCCGATCTGCTCAAGGACAATCCCGTCATCCGTCGTCCCGAGCCCCATCCAGCTGCCGGCGGAACCGTCCTTCACGATCCAGGCGCCGTAATAATTGCCTTTCTGCAGGAGCACATCATCGACTCCGTCGCCGTTGAAATCGCCCGTTCCGGCAATCTTGAAACCGTTCTCCAGCGTATCCAGATTCACCCAGGATACAGTCCCGTTCTCCTTGACCAGCCATGTGCCCGCGAAACCGGCTTCATGCTGTAAAACAATATCGTCAATCCCGTCGCCGTTCAGATCGCCGATCCCCGCGATATTCCACTCATTTCCCAGACTCTGGAAAAAGGTCCATTCATAGCCGTCGGTATAATACCCGCCCACAGCGCCGTTGAGATTCCTGAGCAGAAGGTCGGAAATCCCGTCGCCGTTGAAGTCGCCGAGCCCGAGAACCTGCGTGGCTGAATCAAAATTGGCAATTCCTTCCCAGCCCTGCACCTGCCCGTCCGCCCCGACAACCCATGCACCGACGTTATGACCGGCGGAATCATACAGATACACATCCGAAAAACCGTCAACCGTGGCGTTGCCTGTGCCGAGAATCTCCCAGGAACCGCTTAGCGTGCTCAGATTTCCCCAGACAGAAGCATCGTCCTGAACAAACCAGGCTCCGGCATATCCGGCGGAATTTGCCATCAGGATATCGCTGCGGCTGTCCCCGTTGAGATCATGGTTCACGGGAATCGCAGCCTGGTTCAGTTCCGTCGTGTCAAACACGACGGTCATGATGTCTTCCAACTCCCGTTCCTCTCCGCTGTAATAGTAGGTCCCGCCCCATTTCATCCGGCAGTCATGTTCGTAAGTGTCATCCAGAATGATTTCCCGGGTTGCATCGTCATAGCCGTACCCGACCATGGCATGCCCCGTGATCCCGATGATGACGACACGACCCGCGTCGATTTCCGCCTTGTAATCCTCAAATGTGAATGTTCCCCCGGCATTGTCCGTTGTATGAGATGCGGTTTTCACCTGATCCAGCTGATAGCCCGCCTGTTCCAGATAGAGTTCCAGCCCGTATTTCACATCAATATATTTCGGAGGAATCGTTTTGCTGGTGCTGCCGGAAGTGATCGTCTCCTCCCATTCAGCCTCCTTGATGCTTGCCAGAGTGGAATCCAAATAGTAAGAAGTGGACAGATCTTCGTTGCCACGCCAGTATTGATTGGTTCCGAGGTAGTCGGCAATACAGTTCCACTCCGCCGTATTCAATGTAATGGAATCACCCACATAGGTATAGGGCAGTTCCGCTTCCGGGGTTGTTTCATAAAAATGCGAGACATGTTCCCGGGACGCGATGGCGGACCCCATGACGGTGTCAAAGGCATTCATATTGTATTTATTGCCGTCCAGCCCGCGTGAATTCTTCTCGACGGTGCCATTGATCACATTGGACACATCATATCCCATATACCCGTACCGGTCGTAATATCCGAGCATCATGCCGACCGCCGTCGCCAGGCATCCGTACATGTATTCCGCCTCCGGAACATCGTAGGCGACCTTGGCACGGGGATCATAATCCACAGTAAAAGTCTGCGCGGCACTCCAGTCCGACATATTTCCGGCGGCGTCGAAGGCGCAGATCTGATAATAATAAGTTCCATTGCTCATGTTCTCCAGCAGGTAACTGGTGTCATTGACCGTAATGCCGTTGCCGCTCAATGCGCTGGAAGTCCCGTAGCGGAAATAATATCCCGCCACTCCCGTGTCATCGGAAGCCGGGTTCCATGAGACAATGACATTATTCCTTGAGGTATTGGCTCCGGGAAGCCCGTTCAATGTCGGAGAATTCGTATCATCGTCATCGCCTCCTCCGCCACCGCCTTCCTTTCCGCTGACAACCAGCTGCAATGTATTGTTGACGACGGAGAGCGCCGCAGATACGCCGTTTGCAAACTGGTAGCTGCTCCCTACGGCGAGATTGGCGCTCTGATTCTGCAGCGTAACGGTGAAAATTTTACCGCCGAGACTGCCCGCCGCGGCTCCGCTGACCAGAAGATAAGTTCCGCTTTGAGCATTATTCAGGCTCAGTGTATAGGCTGTGGAACCGCTGCCGAAAATCCCCGCCGCCGTGGTCGAGATGACCGGAGCATCCAAAAGAGTCCCGATATTGAACTTCAATGCGACGTTTCCGTAACCGGTGATATTGCCGTAAATCCGGGCTCCGCTGGAAATCGTCAGATTGCTGGAACCCGAGGCAAGATTGATGTTTCCCGCAATCAGGGCGCCGGAACTCACCGTCACACTGCCTTTGCCGTAGATTGCATTCTGCCCTGCGGACAGCTGAAGAAGCTCATTTTTATTGGCGTTGAAATGATTCAGCTTTTCCAGCAGGGAAGCCGCTGTCGTGGCACTGCCCGATTTCCCCGCAAATACCGTTCCGCTGACCTTGATGTCCAGAGAGGAACCATAGAGTCCGTATGCATTGTTCTGCGCGGATGCAATGACAGTTCCACTGAAATGCCCGCTCAATGTTCCGCCGGCATAGACGCCGTATGCCGTGGAGGAAGACGCATTGCTTGCAACGGCGCTGATGACGCCCTTTATTTCTTCCGTGACCATCAGATTCCTTTTCGCCTGAAGTCCGTAGGCCGTTGCAAAGCCGACGGTGCCCGCCAGATTGAGGGAGCTGTCTATTCTGCCTCCGAAAATCCCGTTGACCGTCAGGTTTTCATCGGCTGTAATTCCTGAAGCGAAGTTGCCGTACCCCGTTCCGTTGGAGGCTTTGAAAGTGATTCCGCCGGAACCGGATGCCGCACCGGAGAAGTTGACCGTCAGGTTTTTTCCCACAATTCCGGCGGCATTGACGCAATTCGAAACGGTGGAGCTCAAAGACACATTGGCGCCCGTAAATGTCACGGTCCCGTCATAATGAGGCCCGAAGTTGCTGAAATTCGTCCAGTATGCGTCATCGCCGAAAAGAATGGCTGCGTTTCTGGTACCGCTGCTGTTCAGGGACCCGCCCTCGATCGTTACGGTAAGCC
>DXVA01000163.1 GCA_019408975.1 Lentisphaeria bacterium
GATCCAATGTGTAACGCCAATGGTCGGCAAACATCGTCGCCAGCCATACACCGTTTGCCGGAGAAAAACTATACTGCGGCCATCCGCCGAGCGCTTCTCCCGCCAGCGAGGTCACACCCGGAACCGCAACTCCCGGACAATGATAAAAATCACGGGCGAAATCACGGAATTTCGGCAGGCGCTCCATCAGATGATCGAAAAAGCACTCGCCACATTCAAAGTCACCGCTGGCAAGGTAAGCCGCATAACTGAACTCCGTGTTCAGGTCATGGTGGAAGTCGCCGCGCCACGGCGGCAGCGAGCCGTCATCGGCGGTCCAGATTCCCTGCAGGGGCATCGGCGGAGCGCCCGGACGGGACGCCGCACCGTAGAAATAGCGGCAAAGTTCGTAGAAACGCTGCAAACCGACATCAGGCAGAGCAACTCTGGAACGCTGCCAGAATCTCCTCCACCAGGCACAATGCCGACGGAATGCGTCACACCAGCCGGGGACATCGGGACATCCCGTTTCCACCGTCTTTTTCAATTCCTCGAAATCTTCAGAACATACAATACGGATCACGTATCCGTCTCTGCGGACCTGATACAGGAAAATTCCATAGTTCAGGCTGCCCGCACACGGCTGGAGGAAATATTTGACACAACCGGACGTTCCCTGAATCCCCGGAGCATATCCAAGAGAACCGACCGATCTGACTGTTCCCGCACTCTCCAGCAGAAGCGCCTTTCCCTGGTAATCCGGCGGGACAATCCGGATTGAGCGCAGGGGGACAGAACTTTTCAGGTAAATCAGATCCGAGTTTGCATCCGCGAAACAGGAGACGATCTCCGCACCGCTCCTGTCGCAAAACATTCCGACGGCACGCAGGAGATCGAGCTCATAGGAAGCGTCGGCAACTCCGGACTCCAGCTCCAGTTCAATCCGTCCTACCGGAAGTTTCGTCGCCGGGATGGCATTGGAAAGCTCCTGCAGTTCCTTGCAGGGACCGTGGTCTCCGCGGGCAACAGCATCCACAAGCGTCCGGTAATTCCAGCGGGGGTCCCTGCGGACACCATTGTCTCTTTCATCCCAGAGGTCGCCCCGGTCAAGCGACAGTTTGATTTTCCGGCAGTCCCCCCAGAACAGAACACCGATCAGCCCGCTGCCAAGGGGAACCGCTTCGTCCCAGCGTTCCACGGGGCTATTCAACTTCAAGCGTTTCATAGAGCAATCTCACACACGTCTTTCATCAATTGCCGGACCAGACGGCAGTCCCGGCTTTGAACAATCCGCCGGAAAGCACCCACCCGCCATCGACATTCTGTTCTTCAACGGCAGTATTCACATAACGCGGAATTTTGACTCCAGAGATCATCCCCCCGATAGTCATCGAAGAAGCGTGCCCGTCCAGAAAAACAACATTCCCCACTCTGCCGTGCGCCAGGGCAAACTGTCCGACATTCGAATCCTTATTGCCGCTCATGACAGGAAAATTGCCCCAGAGACTGTTATAAGCCTCTCCAAGCAGGAGCATGGCAGTGGGTCTCTTATACTGGCTCATCGGAATCACGGCGGGCTCATGGTGGACCGCCGGCAGAGCGTAGGTGTCAACGACGTCGCTTTTCGGCTCCGCGGAAAGAACCGAAGGGCAAATCGCGATTTTCCGGGCACGGTTGTTGCAGTCGGAATCCGAGGAGGAAGCCAAACCGGAAATCCCCGCCTTGTGATAAAGATAGAACCATGCCTGATCCCAGCTGGCAATCCCTTTATGGGAGAGCAGCATGCCCCGATTGTCGTCCATATACTGAATCAGATACAGTGAAAGCTGTTTTTCCTTATTCAGGCAGGCAATCGTACGGGCTTTCTCCCGCGCCTTGTTCAACGCAGGCAGAAGCATCGCCGCAAGAATCGCGATGATCGCAATCACCACAAGGAGCTCTATTAATGTAAAATCCTTATAACCAACAACTTGCAAAACCTTTCCCATGTGCTTCATTCCAGTGCAATGTGTCTTTTTCATTTCAACATCTTCCTGTTTCATTTCTTTTATCCGGCTTCTCTGTTTGATTGGCGCCATCCCGATAAAGATTGTTCAACCGGTTTCATTTCAATCCTTATCCGATTTATGGTTACTGTAATTATACATTAAAATCATGAAAACGGAATGCACAAAATACTATTTTTTGTATCTCATCGTTCTTTTCTTAAGGAAAACAGCAGGTTTTCAGTACTTTTTCATCCCGAATTCCGTTTCTTTCCGCGAAGACGCCAATGGATAAAATACAACTCAATATTTTTATTTCAACCGGGTTTCCGATGCCGGATTCAGGCTGTCTCCGCCGAAATCACGGCTGTCCCTGCGGGAAAGAAGAATTGTACCCATTCAAGACAGAAAAACTCCGGCGGCATGGGGAAAAAGCCCCGCAGCCGCCGGAGTTCGGATTCATGGAAATGCAAAGGATCGTTCAGAACATGATGCGGACAACATTCAGCGGCGTTGAAACACTCTCAAGCGGCATCTGAAGCGAAAGCCTGTTTCCGGTGAAATGAAACGGCACTTTCTGCCCCGTCTCCAGCAAATCCGCTGAAACAGGCTCTCCCGGAACATTTTCAATCACCAGCTCTCCCGCCGGATGATTCTCGAAGACATGCGCATACAGCACCCCGTTCTTTCCCAGAGTCAAACGTCCCCAGCGGGGTTCGGGACAAGGAGCGTTCACGGTTCCGTAAATGCTTTCCCCGTTGACTCTCATCCATGCGCCGATTTCCCGCAGGCGGCGAACGGACGGCGGCGGAATCGTCCCGTCCGGGCGGGGACCGATGTTCAGCTGGTAGTTCCCGTTACGTGAAGCATTGGAGATCAGGCAGCGAAGCAGGCAGTCCGTCGTCTTCCAGCCATGATCCGACTGATGGTATCCCCATGACTCATTGAACGTGCCGCTGGTCTCCCACGGACGTGTAATTGCCCGATCCGGAAACTGATTGTCCCCCATGGAAATATAGTCAATCCCCGCATCATCGCCTTTGGAATGGTTCCATGTAACGCCGATCCGGCTGTTGACAATGCCTCCGCGCGAATGGACAAGGTTGATCAAACGGTCAAGCCGCGCCTCTGTCAGCAGCGGCGCCCTGCACCAGTTGTCGAACCAGAAGAGACGGATGCCGTAAACATCCATCAGTTCAGTCACCTGCGGCAGGCACTTTTCCGTGAAATATTTTTCAAAAGCGGAATCCGACGGCTGTTCCAGCGGCGGGTCCTCCGGAATTTCCGGCCAGAGCGGCAGTCCTCCGCCGGGGAATTCCCAGTCAAGCCAATGCGAATAATATGCGCCGAGGAGAATCCCGTGACGGTCGCAGGCGTCTTTCAGCTCCCGCAGAAAATCGCGTCTGAACGGAGTCATCCTCCTGATGTTATAGCCGGAAACGCCGGAATCGTACAAAGCAAAACCGTCATGGTGCTTGCTTGTAACGACAATATATTTCATTCCGGCGTTCTTCGCTTCCAACACCCATTCATCCGCATTGAAATGCTCCATCGTCAGTCCTGATGCCAGCGTGTTATATTCCTCATCCGGAATTGCCCCGCCGTCCGGCCAGAGCGCCTGATATTTGATCCATTCGGCATAACGGTTTCTTCCCTGTTCCCTGCCTTTCCAGATTCCTCCGGCGACGGAATAAATACCGAAATGAATGAACATGCCGAAACGGTAATTCACAAAATCATCAATCAGACTCATGATATTTTCCTTTTCAAAATTTTCATGGAAACAATATTTCGATTTCCTTCTGGCAGCGAACCACTTTCAGGGAAAGTCTTTTCTCTCCCTCCGGCAGTTTTGCCGCAACAGCAGCAGGCTCGGCACCGATGCCGACGATCAGGTCGCCGTCGCGAAGCGGAAAAACGGCTTTCACAACATGAATGCCGCGTGTCCCGGCAGGAACTCCGAATGCGGAAAATTCCGTTTCCGGCATATCCCGGACCGTCAGTCCGCGCCACTGTTTCAACGTTTTCCCCGGCGTCGTCTCCGCTTTTCCCGCCTGCACCGGCACAGGAAAAAACGGAGACGCTGCAAGAGCTTTCAAATCCGGCGAATACACTCCGAAACGATTCATCGGAAAATTCCGGTAAGAAGAATCCGGCGGGAGATTCAACACGGTGTAATCGCCATTGCCCGGATTGCGGAAACGGGGAGTAAAAACAATCGAATGGAGATCGCATCCCTGTCTGCGGAATTGATCGCGATCTTCCTGCGAAGACGCAAACAGGTTGTAATCCACCTGCTTTCCCCAGTCTTTCCCCATCAGCGCCGGACGGTAGGCGCCCATCACCAGATTGCCGGAAAAGATGTCTCCGGAATCCGCAAGCCAGCAGTGCGGGTGCAGGGAATTATTGACGATCAGATTATTGCGTACGATCCGGCGATATCCCTCACGCAGTTTCAATCCGCCTTTCAGGATCAGATTATTGTAAATCTCATAATTGCCGGAACCGTCGTCAAGATCGATTCCCCAGCCGTAGTCGCAGCTCCAGCGGCTGTTGCGGATCACATTCACGGCAACCGCATCGGCAAACGGCAGGGACGGATCAGCGGCGACGGCACGGTTGATGTTCTGCAAGCCGGGCGTCCAGAAACGGTCGCGCCCCCAGCTGTTGAAACTGCCATGGTCGCCGGTCTCCAATACGGTGTTGAAGACGTCGCAATATTCGATCACGTGACCGCCCCAACATCCGTCTCCGATATTGATTCCGGCTCGCGGCACATCATAAACCGTGCAATGCCGGATTGTAATATTGCGCGCCATGGCAATCTGCACAGGCGCAGTCTGCTTTTCGTCGCGCCCCGTCCGCCGGAAGAGACAATCCTCCACCAGTGAATCCGACGGATACGCATCCGAGCGCGGTCCCGGCGTCCGGTCAATCTTTGCATAATCAAACGGGGCGCTGTAATTGAACAGCGGCGAGCGCACCGCCTCCGCGCCGCCGGCAAACACAACGCCATTGGCTCCGATCTCCTCGAACAATGAACTTCGCAGGGTGAAATTACGGTTGCGGCGGGTCAGCAGCAGGGCATTTCCGCCGAGATTCGTAAAATTGCAACGCTTCAATGCAACACCGTCGGTATTTTCCAGAATCACAGCCGCGCCGCGGTACAGCGTCCAGTCGCTCCGGAGCAGAGACTCGCGATTGTCCATGAACGTCCGGGCTGCATGGCGGAAGGAAAAGCCCTCCATTGAAAAATTCCGCACAGGCCGTTCCGCCGTCCCCCTGATCTCCGCCAGATGCCGCAGTTCCACAGTCTCCAATACCGCGGAATCCAGATCGACGCCGGGTTCCGGATAAACATAAAGCAAGGATGCCTTATGATCGTAAAACCATTCTCCGGGCGCATCCAGCTCCTCGAAGATATTCTCCGCCATCCGGTAGACCGGATGCATGGGCGCGGACCGGTTGTTCTGATAACCGCCAGTCAACCGGAGCTTCCCCTTGGAATCTTTGCCCTCAATACGCCAGTGCATGTCTCCCCAGAGCGCATTGTGCATGGCGTGAAGATAACCGCCCGCCGGATTTTTCCAGCGCCGGATGCGTTCCGGAGCCAATGTCTCCATACCCGGTTCCGGGGTCTGACTGCCATGACGGAGCCGCCATGCGTCATACACATTTTTCCCGGGGACACGGTTCGGAAAACGCGCCATCGCCTGCCGTCTGCCGTTGATGAACAACTGGTCGATCCCGCCGGGAAGTGAAACCTCCGCACAGAAAATGCCGCCGCGGCAAGGTTTGAATTTCAGTTTGCCCAAACGCCGCCCTCCGCTCAGAACGGCATTGCGTCCGACAAAACGCACTCCGGAATGCTCCGCGCCGAATTTCAAAGTATCTCCGAGATAATAGATCCCCTCGTCCACCATCACGGCAACTTCGCCCTGAATTTCCGCCGCCATTTCCGCCGCCCGATGCAGCGTCAGGACAGGTTTGGAACGGGTTCCTTCATTCGCATCCGCTCCGTCCGTCGAAACATAAATCTCATGCATGCCCGATACACGGAAACAAGCAGCCAGCGTCAGAATGGGAAGAAAAAGATTCTTCATAGCCTGCCGTCTTTCAAAAACAATTCAATCACAGGAACCTCGAAATCAGGGCGGGTCACGGGCAAATCCAGCGTGACGGCATTTTTCGGAGCCCGTTCCGTCATGTTTCCGACAGGCACATCCATGTCGCGGAACTGAATTTCGCTTGCATCGTTCAGCAGCTGCGCATACTCCACGTGCCCTGCAAGCCCCGGCAGATGAATGAACTTGAACGGCCATTCAAACATGCACAGATAGAGCCGTTTCGTTTCAGGGTTGTAAGTATAGCGCGCTCCTTCCGGTTCGGGGAACTCCTCCGGCGGAACAGTACAGCCTCGGATCGCACGTTCATGATGCTTCATCCACTTCTGATAAACGGCAAGGCACGCCTGCGTCTTCGAGTCAAAATCGCCCCGCCCGGTCGGACCGGCATTCATCAGCAGATTCCCTCCGCGGCTCACGTGTTTGACCAGCATTTCAATCAGCATCTTCGGTTCCTTCCATGCAAGCTCTCCGCGATTGTAGCCCCATGCTCCCGAAAAGGTCTGGCACCCCTCCCAGGGGATCAGTTTTCCGGCATCGTCCCGGATGCCGCAGCTCGGAATATACTGCTCGGGAGAACGGAAGTCCCCGGCGCCTTCCAGATCGAGACGGTCGTCAATAATCACATGTTTCTGAAGCGAACGGATCAGTTTCACCAGCTTTTCCGACTCCCAGTCGTCTTTTCCCTTCCCGATCGGCCATCCCGCATACTTTCCCGCGGGATAGGAAAAATCGAACCACATCACATCAATTTTCCCGTAACCGGTCAACAGTTCCGTCACCTGATCACGCATATACTGCGCATACTTTTTCATGTCGCGCGAAGCGTTCTTTTCCATCTCCGCGGGGTCATCGCGAAGCGGGTGAACACTGTCAACCGTAAATTCGGGATGATGCCAGTCGATCAGCGAATAATAGAGTCCCGCATGAATCCCGCGTTTGCGGAACGCTTCGCAGTATTCGCGGACCAGATCGCGCCCGAACGGAGTATTCGTAATTTTATAATCCGTGTACTGCGAATCCCAGAGGCAGAATCCCTCATGATGCTTCGCAGTCAGCACAGCATACTGCATTCCCGCCTTTTTTGCCTGATACGCCCATTCGTCCGCATCGAAAAGATCGGGATCGAAATGATCGAAATATTTCCGGTATGCCTCGTCAGTGGTCCGCTCGAAATGACGCACCCACTCCTGCCGCGCCGCTGTCGAATAAAGCCCGAAGTGGATGAACATCCCGAAGCGGGACCTTGACCACCATGCAAGGTCCCCGTGCCCGTAATCAGCCATGGTACAAAATCCTTGTCGTTAGAGGTTGAAGGAAGCAGACGCCGCCTTGCCGAGGAACTTGTCATCCGGCAGAGACAGCACATAACGTTGTTTACCCAATGTGACAGTAAGCTTTTTCAGCTTATTATCCATCAGCCCGTCCGCAGCGGTAATCTGAATCCTGCCGCCTGTTTCCTGCAAAAGCAGCACGCAGGGCGCGGAAACGGAAAGTTCTCCGAATGCCGTATTCACTTTGGCGGAGGCATTGTAGAAAACAGCCTGAACAGTCTGTCCCAGCGCCATTGCCTGAACCTGAACGGTATTGGCAAGAACCGACGGGAGTTTCTCCGGAATCTTGCCGCCGCAGGCGACAAAATAAGCATAAGTCCCGTTCTTCACCTCGCGCCCGTGATCAATCCAGAGTGAAAACATCTCCTGGTCCGTTTCCACTGCGTCGGCATTTGCCTGACTGAATCCGCGCCAGTTGGTCCGGCGTACTTCACGCCCGGAATGAATCGTCCCTGCGGTTGCAGACGGAAGCACGCCGTAGAAAAAGCCGTTGTTGCCGTGCCATTCCACCCCGTGGGCGGCAGCAGGTTTCACTGGTTTTTTCGCAAGAGTCTGCTCGACCGTGGTAAAAATACTGCCCTCATATTCGGGAGCAAGATTTTCAATGCCGGCTCCGAGTGCGCAAAAGAGATCACCGAAGAAGAAATACCCTTTATTGGCACGTACTTTCAGTATCTCGGGATTTTCCTCACGGCGTGAAGGGCGCTCCACAACGGAATCATTTACTTTGTCGAATATGAATCCGGCAGCAGCATCGCCATTCGGCGCGACGGCGCCCCCTGCAAATTTGCCCCGGCTGCCGTAGCCGAGCCAGTTTTCCACAGGCGACAGTTTCTCCGTCTGGCGCGCGGTCGTTCCGGGAAGCATCGTCAGGACCGCGCTGCCGAGCGCTCTGGCGCTCTCCCCTCCTTCACGCTCAAAAAGAGTCTGGCCGTCACAGGTGAAAAGATTGAATCCGCTGGCGCCGCCATAATAACTTTCCAGCCCGTTTGTCCGGGAGCTGGACATATTCACAAAGACATAATATCCGGGTGTTTTGCGGATCAGGTCGTCGTTATTGAAAAAATAACGCGTTCCATGATAGTTTCCCGCCGGGTAATTCAGCATGAAAAGATTCTTCGCCTTTGCTTCACGGCGGAATTGTTCCAGCTCAGCCGCCTGTGCCGGATTCAGGTATTGGCGGAAATTGCGGAGCAGATTCTCAACCAGCGTCATGGAGGGAATTTCACGCTTTTCCGCATAACCGGGACGTGCATTCCCGCGTTCCAGAACCGGAGGGATGGTGCCTTTGTAAAAATAGAAAGCGGAACCGCGAAGAAAATCAAAAATCGTTTCAACCGCATTCGCATCCAGGCTCGCCGCCCACGGAGTCCCCGCCAGCTTGGAAATAATGTTCAGGGAACCGTTCGTCCCGTGAATCGGATATCCCCAGATCAGGCACTGCCTGCCATGCCCCCAGCCTGCACCGTCGGCGGTAAATCCCTCGATCCAGAACGCCTTGTCGTAAGTGTTCTGCGATACCTGTGAAATGCTTCCGGCTGCGACCCTGCTCAGAACATCAATCATCTCCGGCGAGCTGTTGACCAGCGCCGCCTCCAGCAGAGGACGGTATGCCGTGGCGTTGCCTCCGACCCACCACACATGTTTGCGGAAACGCTCAATGCTGACGATATTCCGATCGGTCGCATCATGTCTCACCGGCTGGCTCCATGCCTGGAAGGCAAGTTTCTTCAAGGTATCCGCAACTTCGGGATATTTTCCCGAAGTCATATCCCTGTAAAGAGCGAAATAAATTCCGGACGCTGCCGCAGGAATCGCAAAACAGGAGCCATGAAAACGCCCTCCGCTGATTCGGGTTCCGCGGTCCAGTTCGATACCGCCGTAATTCAGAACCGCTCTCCGGAGTCTTTCCGCAACAACGGAACGCTCCGCCGCAGGAATCTTACCATCGCGCAAGTCAAGCGCAATCACCTGAAGACGGCTGAATGCCTCCACCAGCATATTCAAAACGGGAACCTGAATATCGTAACGGTCGAATTCAGGACTGCCCCAGTTGCCGTCGCGATATTTACGCTCCAGATCACCTAGATCGCGGAACGAACCGCCGTCATCCAGCTTTTTCAGAAATTCCGGCGTCTTTGCCCGCAGGTTTCCGCCGATATACGGCGTCCGCCCGGAAAACGACTCACGCAGTCTGTTTACCG
>DXVA01000164.1 GCA_019408975.1 Lentisphaeria bacterium
GTCCCTGAACGCCGCGCTTGTTCCGCTTTCCACCCGTGCCGCAAAGGCGGAACAGGAAAAGATGCCGGCTGAACTTGAACTGAATTTTCTGCTGGTTTCGGAATCTTATCGGCATGAGGGGGATTTGCCGATGGCGCACGGGCTTTTCCTGCGTGTGCTGAAAAAGGAGATTCGGAAAATCGAACTGCCGGAGGGACGTGTTCCCGCGTTCATCCGTTTTTCGTCGGGGACGACCGGCGGAAGCAAGGGGGTTGTGCTGTCCCACCGCGCCGTGATCGAACGGACTTCGGCATGTGTCGGGCTCGGTGTGACACGCGGCGAGTATGTGTTTTGGGTGCTGGACATGGCGTTCCATTTTGTGGTGACGATTCTCCTGTTTCTGCGAAAGGGCGCTGTGATCGTGATCTGCGGACAGCCGCTGATCGAAAAAATGCCTGAAGCGTTCCGGCGCTATCCGCTGAATCTGCTTTACGCCACGCCGTATCATTACAGGCTCATGACGCATTCGGATGATTTTACGCCGCCGATGCTGGCGCGAGTCCGGCAGGCGTTTTCAACTGCGATGAAACTGGAAGTTGCCGATGCGGAAGCGTTCCGGGCGAAGTTCGGGCTTCCTTTGACGCAGGCATACGGCATTATCGAGGTCGGACTGCCTTGCATCAATACCTCCGGCAGAGTGGAAAAAACAGCTTCCGCCGGACGGATTCAGGATGCTTACCGGATTGAGATACGCGATCCGGATGCAGGCGGAACCGGCTCCATTCTGATTCGCGGCCCGGGGATGTTCGATGCATATCTTGCGCCGTTCCGCCTGCGCACGGAGCTTTTCCCCGACGGCTGGTTTCCGACCGGGGATATGGGGTATGTCGATGAGGATGGATGGCTCTTCATTGCCGGACGTTCGAAAAACGTGATCAATTTCGCCGGCATGAAAGTTTTTCCGTATGAGGTGGAGAGCGTGCTCCATGAACATCCGTATGTCGGAGAATCGCGCGTGAAAGGGATGCCGTTTCCCGGATTCGGCGAAGTCCCCGTTGCGGAGATCGTGCTCAGGGAGAATACGGAACTGCCGGAAAACTGGCGGATGGAACTTCGCCGGTGGTGTTTCCGCCGTCTTGCGGAATACAAGGTACCGAAGGATTTCGTCATCGTGGACTCTCTGCCGCACACGGCAAGCGGAAAGCTGGACCGGAGATGACTCCTGCTGAAAAGCCGTGTGCGAGCTTGACGCTCTGCGCCTGTACATCCATATTCGATTTTTTGTCGCCTGCTGCCTGAAATCTGTTGACAGGGCGGAAATCTCCCCCCCGTTTTCTTTCTTTCCCGCCATAAAAATGAACGTGCCGCCGCTGTTCATCCACGATGCGTTCTATGGACGGAATTGCAATCCTGTTGAGCTTGAAATGAAGATTTTTTCATCAGATTACCAACTTGTAATCTGTATGCAATATTCCGGCAATGAATATCAAGTATAATATAGAACAAAACAAAAAACAAGGAGTACTTCAAAATGAATGAGAACATGGAAAAAGAGATGGCGACACAGGAAAGCTGCTGGCTGAAATTTTTGACTTTGGCTGCAATGTTTGTCGGCTCAAGTTCATCCGTCATGGGAATGGGAGCGGAAGACTGGATCGGTATGGTGAATGGACAGTACCAGATGAATTCCCTTGGCGGCGGGAGGTTCTGAGGATGGCTGAGAGGGAGAAACAATGCAATTCCGGCGCATGGCTGAAATACCTGACGCTTGCATCGCTGATCATCGGTTCGTTTGCGGCGGTGATTGGAATGAGTACGGATGAACTGCTTGCCGTTCTGAACAGCCAATGGGTGCCGAAGGGCTTCCTCGGCTTTCTGGTTTTCTTCGGCGTTCTTTACAATCTGCTGACTATTGTCCTTGGTACGATTTGTTACCGTGAGAAGCCGATTCTGCCTGACGACCAGCTGCCGTCCTGCACCGTGATCGTTCCCGCCTATAATGAGGGGGAGGCGGTCACGATTGCCCTGAAAAGCATTCTGGCGAGCAACTACCCCGCCGGGAAACTGGAGATTATTGCCATTGACGACGGCAGCAGGGATGATACATGGAAATGGATTGCGGAGGCGGCAGCCGCTTCCAATGGGCGTATCCGCGCGGTAAGACTGGAGCAGAACCGCGGAAAACGCCATGCGATTCAGTACGGCACAAAGTTGTCAAAGAGGGATGTCATCATTACCGTTGACAGCGATTCCGTTGTGGAGGCGGATTCGATCAGGCGTTTGACCAGTCCCTTTATCGACCCGACGGTCGGAGCCGTTGCGGGGTCTGTTCAGGTGTCCAATCTTTCCGATGGCGTCCTGCCGCGCATGATGGATGCCCATTATGCGTTCAGCTGCTGTGTTCTTCGCGCCGCAAACAGCGTGATGCGCACCGTGGTCTGCACTCCGGGTGCGTTGAGTGCTTACCGGCGCTGCGCACTGATGGAATTTCTGGACACCTGGGCGGAACAGACCTTTTGCGGACGTCCTGCCGGAATCGGAGAAGATCGTGCGCTGACGACATTCATGCTGCGTCACAGGTGGCATGTCCTGTATCAGCGGCATGCAGTCGTGCATACGGAAATGCCGTCGACATATCAGGCGACTTACCGGATGATGCTTCGCTGGGAGCGTGGAAACATTCGGGAGATGCTTTCCACTTATGAGTTTGCATTCCGTCGCTTCGACTGGTTCCATCTCGCCATTCAGCTGAATCTGGTTTTCCAGACCTATCTTTTCATTCAGTCTTTCTTCTTCCTCCCGTTTGTAGTGCTTGGAATGATTGCCGCCCCTGTATTCTGGTGGCAGTGCATGTTTCTTTTGACTGTTCTTTGGACAGCCCTCCCGGCCTTGTGTTACTATCTCATGAGCGGGGGAACCGGCTGGATCTGGACTTTCACCTACACCTTTTTCCGTACTTTCTTCCTGTTCTGGATTTCACCTTACAGCCTGTTCACGGTGCGTAACTCCGGCTGGCTGACCCGGGGCAAGGCGGAAGAAGCAAAGAAAACGGAATCGGAGTTTATCAATCCGCTCCCGCGTCCAGGCAACGTGTTTGCCGAGGAGACTGCGGGCAGGCCGGCTCCGGCGCGTTTTTACTTCAAATAAGATTTTTCCGGGGGGAGGCCACACCACCGCCCCGGCGTACTCCCCGCCGGGGCTCTTTCCTTTTCAGCCGCGGAAGGAGAATTCGCAGCCGCAGAAAGTCTGCCGGTAGAAGCAATATTGTTTCGAGAGTTCAATGGAACGCTTGAAACCGTCTTTCTTTTTGAAATCCCACGGCTCAAAGCCTTTGAAATTGCTTCCGACTTCAAAAATCAGTCTGGAATTCTTATGAGGGCTGACGGTCAGAGTGGTTGCGAAATTCAGATTCATTTCTTCGGCTTTGGCGGCGGTTCGCCCGAGGGAGTGCATGAAACAGGCGCGGCAGCGCAATCCTCCCTCCGGCTGTTCTGCATAAGTCTCGACGCCGGAAACCGTATGGAGCCAGGCATCGTGCTGATATTCATCGACGAGCAGCTCCAGGTGGTGAATATCAGCCAGCTTCTGTACATAGTGAAGCCGCTTCCCGAATTCTTCGCGGGTGGCGATATTCGAGTTCGAGAAGAACAGGATAAGCTCACGTCCCTCATCCAGCAGCCGTTCGACACAGGCGGAGGCGCAGGGGGCGCAGCAGACATGGAGCAGCAGTTTTTTCATCTTTCATTCAAAAAATTGATTTGATTGCGAGATGCTTTCCTTCGAGGCTGTTCATTCCGGCAGAATGCCGTCGAACGGAGCGGAATCCTCCGGCGCAATCGGCGCATAGGGTCCTTTTTTGACTTCAAATGCGACGGTGCCGGGTTCCCTGCATACGAAATGGTGCCACACTCCTTCGGGTATTTCGATCAGCGGAACCTCGCCTCCGGGAGTCATATGCCAGTTCCCCGTGATTTTTCCGGAATCGTCGTAAGTATAAACATCGACGGCGCCTTTCAGTAGAAAGAAAAGCTCCCATTTGTCTTTGTGGCGGTGCGGATGGATCACGGTATCCGGTTCCGCTGCGATGCAGAGACGGTGGATGCCCTCGTCAAGAGATTCGTGCAGGTTGAAGTGGGCGCGTCTGCGCGGGGATTCTTCAGCAAGTTTTGTCAGTTCCGTCATTTTTGCGGCATCAATGATCTTCATGATATTTCCTTTCTGTCATGGTGGCAAGATACATCCTGCGGCGGTGTTTTTCAAGATCATTTTCTTTTTCCTGCTTGAATATCCTGTGGAACGGGTTTATGCTATCATATCTTCGTATTTTCAATGGGTTTATTCAAAAAGGAGGGAGTCATGCTTTGCAGACCGCTGATGCCGGGTGCCGCCGCCGCTTTTCTGGGAATCGCCTTGTCCGCCTGTGTTTCCACGGATGTTTATCAGAAAGAACGTGCGGAAATGAATGAACGGGTCACGGCGCTGAATGCCGAGGTCGCCAAAAACGCGACTCTTCTTGCCGAAACCCGGAAACAGCTCAAGGAATTTCAGGAATGTGCGGCAAAGGAGAAGAAGAAACAGGATCTGGAATTCGTTTCCCTGCGCGAGCTTTTCGGCAATATGGAATACGGCAATATCCCTGCCCATATTGTCGGACGTTATCTTGACCTGATTACGCCGCCGGCAAATGCTACGCCGGATCAGAAGCGCAAGTTCATTGAGGATATCAGTGGAATGCGGGGCAGTTTCAATTCGAAAAAACTGCGCAACAGGATTACAAATTCTCTGGTTGCGCTGGGGCATGAATATTTTGAGGATTTGCTTGCCAATGCTGCCAATTCACAGTATCTTCAGGATGCCGCGGCACGTCTGGCAAAGCCGTCCGACAAGCCGCTTTTGAAACGTCTGTTGTTAAACCCCGGCAGACGCTATGCGGCGGTCAGTATTTATATCAGTCTGATTGATGAAAGTGATAAGGCGGATGTGTTGAAGTTGTTGCCTGATGTTCCTGAACTTTCCCGTTGCGTAACACGTCTCGGGATCGAAAAAGAAGCGGTTCCGGTTCTGAAAAAACAATTGCTTCAAAACCGGAATTCCAATTATGAGACATTGGAACTTGTTCTGAATCAACTTGCTCCGGAGGAACGTCAGGATTTCATGGCAAAATACTGGCGTTTTTCCGGAAGCGGAGAAAATAGTGATTATTGGAGAAATTTCGAGGTGGCAATCCGGCTTGCGCGCAAGGGATTTGTCCCGGCATTCGGTTATTTCGTCGAAAACAACCGGATGTTCCGCAATGATCCTAACCGCTTGAGTCAGATACTGGCTTTGACCTCAGTTTCCGGTATGGATTCGCTTGAAAAATGGTATCGGGAAAACAGGGATCAGATCGTTTTCAATTCTGAAAAAGAGTTGTTTGAAGTAAAGAAATAAGTTTTCCCTTTTCCGTTTACAGGAAAAACGGTCAGTAGACCGAGTCGGGGAAATAGTGTTCCTTTGCGTTCTCGCGGGTAACGATCTGCGAAGGGATGATGACCTCTTTGCTGACCGCTTTTTTCCCGTTCCGCAGACCCGCCAGCGCTTCTTCGACGCCGCGCTCCAACATGCGCGGGGAATAGGTGACGGTCGCTTTGACGACGGAATTCCCGTCAAGAAGCATCTTTACCGCTTTCCTGCTGCCTCCTCCGCCGATCATCGCCTTGATATCCTTGCGCCCGGATTCCTCATAGGCTTTCAGCGCTCCGATGAGGACATCGTCATCCCCCGCCCATACGGCATCGATTTTCGGATACTTCTGGAGGAAGTTCTCCATCAGGGCGAGCCCTTTTTCCGTATTCCACCAGGATGCCTGCGATTCCAGAATCCTGATTCCGGGGAATTCCGCGGCAAGAACCTCGCGGAAGGAGTCTACACGGTCTTTGTTGATCGGGCAGGGGACTCCCTCCATCATCAGTATCTCGCCTTTTCCACCGAGTATTTTCCCCATGGCTTTTGCCGCCGCAGCGCCGAAACTGCGGTTGTCGCCGTTCACGAAAACATCCTGCACCGGCTTATCAAGAGGATTGGAAACCACGACAAGGAAGGTTCCCTGTTCTTTGGCTCTGGCGCAGATGTCCGTAATCGGCCCCGGCTCCTGCGCCAGCACGACCAGTGCGTCCACGTTGCGGGCGACCAGATTTTCGATCCGGTTCACCTGGTCCGCAGTATTGGCGCTGGAGGTTATGATGACCTGAAGATCCGGATTTTCCGCTTCCAGATTTTTTTTCGCCTGTTCCGCGCTCCATACCACGCCGCCTGTCCACCCGTGCGTCGCCGCCGGAATGGAGATGCCGATTCTGAGCTTTTTGCCGGAACCCTCTCCGCAACCCGTCAAAAGGAGGAGAGCCGCCAGAAGAAAAAACGCTTTTTTCATTTTATCCCTCATATTGATTGATTTTTCAGCAGGTAACAATAGCCGTTTTTCAGTATAATGCAACCGGAAAAATGCAAAACCGGAGAACAATGCGGTTTTTCGATGAGTCTGCATGAAAAAACGGAACAGCTCCATGGTGAGAACTGTTCCGCCTGCAAAATGATGATTCAGGAGTTATCTGCGTTTTGACTGGACCTTCTTTTCGTAAGCCTCGACCTCTTTGATATATTCCGCTGCAACGGGAACTCCCTGTGTCAGGCAGAAATAGTCGTAGACAGCCCCGAGCGGAAGCATCTTGAGTTCTTCAAGAAGTGCAAGTTTGCGTCCGTTCCTGAAAGAGCGTTCCAGTTCGATCAATTCCTTTGCAGGTTCCAGCAGGGCGTTCAGGAGAGCCTTCTGCATATTGCGCGTGCCGATGACCCATGCTTCGAGACGGTTGATCGTCGCATCGAAGTAATCGAGTCCGATATGAACCCTGTCGGAGCCGTTGCGGATGATTTCCTGCGCGATGGCGCGGAGTTCGTCGTCGAAAAGGACGACGTGGTCGGAGTCCCAGCGGACCGGACGGCTGACATGGAGCAGAATTTCGTCGATGAACAGCAGGACAGCGCTGATTTTGTCGCTGATGACTTCGGTCGGATGGAAGTGCCCGGAGTCGAGGCAGAGCAGGAGCTTGTTCTTCATGGCGTATCCCATGTAGAACTCGTTCGACCCCACGGTGCAGGACTCCACACCGATGCCGAACAGTTTGGATTCGACGGCGTCGCGCATGTATTTTGCCGGAATTTTTTCCGCAAAGATTTTGTCCAGAGATTCTTCAAGGCGCGCTCTCGCTCCGGCGCGGTCAACGGTGATGTCCTTGAAGCCGTCGGGAATCCATGTATTCATGATACACGGGCTCTTGAGCTGTTTTCCCATTTCCGCCGCGATTTTGCGGCATGCGATCCCGTGTTCGATCCAGTATTCGCGGATTCCCGCGTCGGGACTGGAAAGCGTCAGATTCGCGGAGGCTTTCGGATGCGCAAAATAAGTCGGGTTGAAGTCGAGTCCGGCTTTCTGTTTTTTCGCCCAGTCGATCCAGCTCTGGAAGTGCGCGGGTGTGATTTGATTGCGCTCGACCGCTTTTCCGGAGTCCAGATAGATCGCGTGGAGATTCAGGCGCTTTGCGCCGGGGATCAGGGAAAACGCCTTGTCCAGATCGGCGCGGAGCTCCCTGATGTTTCTCGCGCGTCCCGGATAATTTCCCGTGGAAAGAATGCCGCCGGACGCTCCGCCTGCGCCGGGTTCGAAGCCGACGACGTCGTCGCCCTGCCAGCAGTGCATGGAAATCGGGATCTTCGCCAGAGCTTTCAATGCGGCGTCGGTATTGACTCCAAGTTCCGCATACTGTTCTTTTGCGAGCCGGTAACGCTGTTCGACTGTCTTTGCTTTCATTTCTGCCTCCCTGATGATTCGTTTGATACTGTGTGCTTCCTTGTTTTTCTTTCATAAAAATACTCTGTTCCGGAGGTCCGCGCCTTGACAAAACATTCTTTTTATAGTATGATTGTGTCAAACCACGGAAAAAGGAACGGGAGAAGATGCCGGGAAAGCTTTTCAAATCGGAATATCTTGCGGACAAGCGTCTGCCGTTGCGCCTGATCAAGCGTGATCCGCAGGAGGAATATCAGCTTCACGATCATGAATTTTCGGAGCTGGTGATCGTTTACCGGGGGCAGGGGGAGCATGTGATTTTCGGCGAGAACCGCACGATTGAGGCAGGCGATGTTTTCCTGATTCACAACCGGACCAGTCACGGCTATGCAAATCTGAAAGACCTTGCACTTTACAATATCATGTTTGATATGCGCGAACTGAACAATCCGCTTCAGGCTTTCTGCCGTTATCCCGCGATCAGTTCTCTGTTCCGTCTTGAGCCGGAATTGCGGAGCCGGAATCTTCTGCACCTGAATCCGCACGAGTTGAAAGAGGTCCTGAAGATCGTGCATGACATTGAAGCGGAGCAGGCGCAGGGCAGGGAACATTATCCGCTGGCGATGGCGGCGCATTTCGTCCTGCTGACTGTTCTGCTCGGGCGCTGCTGCTCGGAACACAGACTGCCTGTGGAGAAGAAGTCGTCCGCTCTCCTTTCGGAATTGATCAACCGTCTGACGGAACATTCGGAACGCCGTTGGACCCGCTCCGAAATGGCGCATGCGATCATGGTTTCGGAGAGCACGCTGACACGGATGTTCAAGGACTGTACAGGGTATGCGCCGAATGAATATCTGATTGTCCTCCGCCTGAAAAAAGCCGCGATGCTCCTCTTGAACTCCGAACTTACTATCGGGGAGATTGCCGACAGGACAGGATTTTCCGACAGCAATTATTTCTGCCGCCAGTTCAGAAAACATTTTAACCTTCCGCCTCAGAAATACCGTTCGCTCCGCTTGCAGTAAAGCGTGAAAGCTCACGGCAGGGAGATCAGAGCGGCGGCAGGGCGAGTTCCTCGCCGTTGGCTCCGAAAAAGTCCTGCGGCACCAGTTGAGTCGATTTGTCCGTTGTCACGCGGACGGTCCAGTCCGCGCGGTCGTTCGAAAGAAGCCTGCCGCTCCGGGTGACGATCAGGTTCCGCTGGCGCGGAAACGCCCAGCGGACCGTCAGGGCTCCCTCCTTGTATCCGGTATAGGAGACATTGAAAATCGGATCATGAGTCATGACATACGCCCGTTCCGCGGGAGTAAGCTTGACTTTGGAGCGCCGGATGAAGCTGCGGATATGGGAAATGACGGCGTCCTGTTCATTTTTTGACAGTTGGCTTGATCCGGAGAGTCCGCTGCTGCATCCGCAGAACAGTCCCAGAAATATCAATATCATAAAAATTCTCAACATCTTTCAGTCTCCTTCTTCCGGTTTCCAAGTCTGACTGCAAGGATATTCCGCCGCAAGGTATTTTTCAAGTGCGGAACGGACGTCAAGGCTCAGAAAATCGACTTTTTTCTTCTCTCCGATTGCCTTCAATACGGGAAAGCGCCCACCCGCTCCCGCAAGCGTGTAACCGCTCAGGACAAGTTTTACCGGACGGGCTCCGTCATTCCATTCTTCCGTTTCGCCGTCAAGAAACAGCCCGCCCCGGATTTTGCCGCCTTTGCCCATTTTGAATGAGACGCCGGTGACTGCCTGAAAGGAGCCGGAACGTTTCTCTGCATATTGTTCTTCGATGATCGCACGGCATTCCGCAGGTGAAATCTCCAGAGT
>DXVA01000165.1 GCA_019408975.1 Lentisphaeria bacterium
CTATAATAACCCGCATTTGTGGCCGGTCATGCTGCTGTGGGACGACAAATAATATCCGAGGAGGCTGTTATGAAGTTTTTACCGTTTTTCTGGAAAAGAATCAATACGGAGACATGGAGCCGGGACAGGGAAAGGGGGTGTGCTGTTTCCCTGTCCGTTTTCCGCCATGAGGAGAAAAAGTTTTTTTCCCTGATAGAGCTCCTGGTCGTGATTGCGATCATCGCGATTCTCGTCGGTATGCTTCTGCCGGCGCTGAATGCCGCCCGTGACAAGGCGAAAACCATTTCGTGCGCGAATAATCAGAAACAGATGGCGCTGTCCATGCAGAACTACATCAATGATGCTGGATTCTGGGTATGGCCGGCGGAAACTGTTACCGGTAATCTTACCACAAGTTGGTATGCCCGCATGATGCAGGAGGGGTATTTCGACATAAAGTCCTATGATGAACTCAGTAAATCAGCATCGAAAAAAACTTTCCTGCTGTGTCCGGAAACAGAGAATTTCACTTATACAACAAGCGAAGACGGGCGTCTGCCTTCTTATAATCTGCCGTACTTTTATGATGCCTGGGGAACGGATACGTACGGAATCAGTGGGATTCATTCAGAACCTCATAGAGCAATACGTCCTGAGAAGATTAAGCGTCCTTCTCAAATCATTGCACTTGGAGAACTGCCTAAAAAATATAACAGCTATTATTACATGTTTACAATTTCACAACTTCCGGGGTGCGCCGAGGTGTTAATGGGGTTTGTTCATTCTAACCGCGCGAATCATCTTTATGCGGACGGGCATGTTGCTCAAAATCCATTATCAATGTTTTATACGGGGGATGAGTGGAGCCGCAAGATATACATTTGGAGAACCAACTTCGATCCTTTGAGAAACTGAATGTTCGGGAACGGTTCGGAATCCGTTCTGATTCCGTCAGTTCTGCGGCTTTTCTCTTGAACTGAACTGATTCCGGCTGTAATGTTTTCACAGTTCCTTGAAAACTACAGAAGGAAAAAGTATGATCAACAGAAAATTGAAGAGACTGGCAGTTTACTGCGCATCGAAAAACGGGCTGGACCCGGCATTCGGAAAAATGGCGGAAGAGCTGGGACGGCAGATCGCATGCCGAGAAATTGAACTTGTCTACGGCGGCTCCTGCGTCGGGCTCATGAAAAAAATCGCGGATTCCGTTCTGCGGAACGGCGGACAGGTCACGGGAGTTTATCCTCGGGGGCATTTCCTCGAAGAACTTCAGGAAAACCTTACCAGCACCTATATCGTCAACAGCATGGCGGAACGCAAGGCGCTGATGCTTGAACTTTCCGATGCATGGCTGGCTCTCCCAGGCGGTTTCGGGACTCTTGACGAGTTTTTCGACGCCCTCTGCCTGCTCCAGATTCGCAATCACCGCAAACCCTGCGGGTTGCTGAACATTCACGGGTATTACGATCATCTTCTCGCATTCTTCCGCAATGCCCGTGACATGGGATTGCTCCGGAATGCCGACCTGAACCTGATCAATGTCCGGACCTCCCCCGCGGAACTTCTTGATGCGCTTGCCGCACAGGTGGAGGGGCGCGGCACTGTTTTTGCAATTCCGCCGCAGGAGATTTATTCCGGGCTTGAATGTGTCGTCTGACGGAGCCGCAAGCCGGGATTTCATTCTTTTGGGATTTCATGCCCCGACCCTCGGGTCGGCTTTGAAGCGGAGGAATGTGTGAGCATCTTTCTCAAGTCAAGGGATTTACCCTTGTCGCGGTCCGGCGTTGAACCGCTGGCCGCGCAACGTGTGAAATTTCCTGATCTCTCGCGTGTTCCGCATCGGGGCAGTCCATCCGCGCGAATCCCTGAACCGTTTCCGGGGAAATCCGGGAGTTGAGAACCGCTTCATGCCCCTTGTTCAAGTCTGCGGCAGATCTCCGCGCATTTCAGCAGATAGCGCGGAAGATGGAACAAACCTTTCCAGCGGCTTCCTTTATAGGTATGCACCCGCCTGCCGTCAACCGCTGCACAGGAGAACCATTCCGGGTATTCAGTGTCGCGCAGGTATTTCCACGCAAATGCATCAATCCGGCGGAAGAACTCGAGGAACTCGTCGTTTTCGCTCATTTCATAGGCATAAAGCGCCGCGATTGCCGCTTCATTCTGCGGCCACCATGTTTTCTTCATGGATTCGTCTTTCAATACCGGTTTGCCGAGAACGTCACGGAAGGAAATCATGCCGCCCTGTTCCTTGTCCCACCCGTAGCGCAGTGTATTGACTGTGAGCTTCAAGGTCCGGTCGAGAAGGATTTTTTTCCCGGAGCTGCGGATATACTCCATCATGAACCACATGCCCTCCAATGCGTGTCCCGGATTGGCGAGGCGCCCTTCCGGTGAACTCAGATCGAAAGAGCCGTCCGCTTTGATTCTTTCCTGAATGATGCCGAATTCCGGGTTGCAGAACTCAAAGACCATGCGCGCCGTGAATTCCAGCTCTTTATTGAATTCATCCGTTTGAAGCGCCGTTTTCATGATCTGCAGGACATTGAGCGCGATCATGTAATGTCCGAAAATCCTGTAAGGCGCGCTGCCCGGAAGAACCGGATTGACATTGTTCCAGTAGATTTTCCAGCACCGGAGAGCCTCGTCTCTGTAACAGGTTTTGCCGGTTGCGCGGTAAAGCTCGGCACAGGCGATTGCCGCAAAGCTTTCCGAAAAGATTTCGGCGCCGTCAGGTATCTCGGTGGAGACGGGGCTGCCCGCCCGGTTCAGCGAGAAATAGTAACTGCCGTCCGTTTTTTTGCCGAACCGCGTCAGAAAATCGAATCCGGCGTCCGCATATTCCAGATAACGTTCCTGCGAGAACGCGGAGTTGTAAAGCACTGCGAACAGATAAACTTCACGCCACTGCATCCACATGTATTTGTTTGTGTCATAGACTGTTCCGTCGCGTTCGAGACAGGTCAGGAAACCTCCATATTCGGAATCGATGCTGTGCTGTTCCCAGAACGGAACAACCGAGTTCAGAAGTTCAGATTCATAGCGCTCTGCTGTTTCTTTGAAAAACGACATGTTTCCCTCCATGTATTATGCCTGTTTTCACTTTTCTGTTATAAAAATAGCAAGGTTGCAGAAGATGTCAAGCCTGTTGCCGGCTTTTGCGGAACTGCGGCTCTGTTTTTATATCATTTTTCTTGAGAAATGTTTTCCCCGGTTTATATTAATATCATCAGGAGGTCGAATATGAAAAAAGTCAAAATCACGGTATTGAAGACAACTCTGGACACGGAACTGGCAAAAGAATACGGCGCGGAAGGGCTCAAGGCATGTCCCATGCTGAAAGCGGGACAGGTCTTTTATGCGGATTACGCCAAGCCTGAAGGCTTTTGCGACGAGGCATGGAAGGCAATCTACCAGTATGTGTTCGCCCTTGCCCACGGTGCGGAAAAGGGGCTGTTCTATTACGGCGACTGGATTCGTGTCCCCGGTGTAGCGATCTGTTCCTGCAACGACGGGCTCCGTCCCGTCATTTTCAAGCTGGAGGCAACGGACGAGACTTCCGAAATCAATTATACTCCAGTGCGCTGATTCCGTTTTCAGGATTTCTTTTGAAGCTGTGCGCCGATTCTGTCCGCTTCGGCGCGCAGTGCGACAAGATCCAGTTTGCCGCTGCCGAGCATCGGAATGGCGTCGATCCTGTAGAAGTTCGCCGCTTTCGGAATCCAGAGATTCGTGATCTTGCAGGCGCGCATCTCCTCGATGATTTTTTCCGGTGGCACAGGCAGTCTGGTATAAAGCACGATCAACGCCTCGCCTTTCTGCGGATCGGGGATGCTGCTGACTGCGGCGACTTTTTCGTCCGTTCCGATGATTTCGTTGATTGCGCATTCCACCAGTTCGTGGGGAACCATCTCACCGCCGATTTTGCTGAAGCGGGAAAGCCTGCCGCAGAGCGTGATGTAGCCGTCGCCGTCGATGCGGGCGATGTCGCCGGTGTTGTACCAGCCGTCCTGAACCGCCTCCGTCGTCAGTTCCGGTTCTCCGAGATATCCCTGCATGACGTTCGGACCTTTGATGACCAGCAGCCCCTCGGTATCCTGCGGCAGCGGTCTGCGTGTCACCGGATCGACGATTCGCGCGCAGATGCCGGGCATGGCGGGGCCGATGCTTCCTTTTTTGCCGTACTGTTTTCCCAGATCGAGCACTGAGGAACCGATATTGATTGCGACGATCGGTGAGAGCTCCGTGCATCCGTATCCTTCGATCAGAACGCGCTCGCCGTTGGAGATGTATTCAAATTTCGCGGAAATATCCGTCCGCAGTTTCTCCGCGCCGGCGATGGCGAGACGCAGGGACTTGAACTGTTCCGGTTTGCATTTCCGCATGTAGTTCTGCATGAAAGTCGGTGTTGCCAGCAGGATGGTCAGCTGATATTTCTCCACCGCTTTCCCGACCGCCTCGCTGTCGAGGGGGCTTGTGACGTAGACGACCTTGCAGCCGATCATGAGGGGCAGCCAGAAGCAGGTGTTCAGCCCGAATGCATGGAACAGCGGCAGGCTTCCCAGGACGGAATCGCCGTCCGTCCAGTTCATGACTTTCAGGAATGAATGGATGTCGCTGTTGAAGTTGTGATGCGAAAGCATGACTCCCTTCGGGATTCCCGTGGAACCGCTGGAAAACAGGATAACGGCGGTCCGCATGACATCCCTGTGACTGGCGGGGGAAAGGATATTCATGAACTCCTGATGCGGAAGCAGTGCCGCCGCAAGAGCCATCAGAATCTTTTCCCTGCGTGTGACTCCCGCCGCGATATCCTCCAGAAACACCATTTCCGGAAGCGGCTCCATTTTGATTTTCGAGAGAAATTTCCTGCTGGTGAGAATATGAGTGATGGAAGCTTTGTTGATTGCGCTGCGCATTGCATCGCGCGATGCCGTGAAATTCAGCATTGCGGGAACCTTGTCCGCCATCATGACCGCGACGGTTGCGATTGCCGCCGCGGTGCAGTTCGGCATCATTACGCCGACATATTCGCAATCGGGCGCGACGAGTTCGCGGATTTTACGGCTGAGGATTGCCGAGCGCACATAGAACTGGAACGCGTTCGTTTCGCTTCCTCCGTAATCGCAGGCAAGAACACGGAACGGGGTCAGTTTCGCATGTTTGGCGATCTGGTAGTGCAGCGGACGTTCCGAAGGGCGCGGCGTCATATCGGTGTCCGCCGCAAGTTCGGAGATGGTCTGGCGCAGTTCGTAGGCTGTGATTTCATGCGGTACCGGTTTGCCGAAGGAGACTGTGACCGGGTGCGGGATCTCCTTCGGGAAACGGAGTTTGAGCTTGCCGTAATAATAGCTGAAAATACTTCCCCATATCATGCCGATGCGGACCGGGATCACGGGAACATGGACATCATCCGGGAGCATCGCCTTGAACCCGCCGCGGAACTCGTCCATAATGCCGTTTCTTGTGATTTTCCCCTCCGGGAATACGCATACGATATCCCCCTGGCGCAAGGCGTCCTTTACGTTTTCAATCATATTGCTCATGCTCTTGATGCGGTTCAGGCGCGGAACTTCGATGAATCCGGCAAACCGCGCAAAGGGATTCAGCAGAGGTATCTGATAGTAATCCTCGTGCATCAGGAAGCGGATGCGGCGCGAGGTGCATGCGCTGATCATGAACCCGTCCACGAACGAGGCATGGTTTGATACCAGCAGGGCGGGTCCGTGATCGGGAATCCGCTCTTCTCCGGTGACTTTCAGGCGATAGAGCGTATGTGTCAGCAGGAAGATGAAACTCCGCACCAGAAAATCCGGCATGAGCCGCATGATGACAAACAGAAACACCAGAGTCATCAGTGCAACAGCCAGAAACAGTGTCGGCGGCGCGAAAGAGGGCATGTGGCGGACAATCGCATCAACCCACGCGGGCAGCCCCGGAACATTCGCTGCCGCGCCTGCGATCAGCAGGAATACGACGGCGCTGGAAATCAGCACGCCGCCGAATGTGAGGACATTGCTGAACGCCAGTGCCGCACCACGGGACTGCGGCGAAACTCTCTGCTGAAAATAGGCACGGAAAGGGACGATGAAGAGCCCACCGGCGATTCCGGCGAGCAGCAGGTAAAACAGTGCCCAGAGATGGAGAACGAGCCCGAATTTTTCGATGACGGGAACGGCGGAGCCGGGAAAGCAGCCTGCGAGCGGGAGGAACAGCGCAATGCCGAGTCCGCCGAACGGAACGAGTCCGAGCTCGATCTTGTTGCCGGAGAGCAATCCGGCGAGATAGCAGCCTAGCCCCATGCCGAGGGCGGGAGCGAGGAGAAGCGCGCTCAACTCCATCGGAGTGGAGTCCAGTGTGAACTTCGCAAAAATGATGATCAGGGTCTGGATTGCGACACCGATGGATACGAAAAAGGTGTCGCCGAGTGCGGAAATGAAAATCCCGCGGTTTTCCGTGACGGCTTTCCAGCCTGCCCGGATACTTTTCAGGATGCTCTGTTTCTTTCTGTTTTTCTGCGGGGGAACAGGCAGTACCAGAAGTGAAATGAAGAATCCGAGGACCGAAAAAAGGCACATCAATTCCCCGCAGACCATCAGATCCTTTTTGAATACTGCCCATAGAACCGGCGCACTGCCGGCGCCGATGATTGCCGCTATGAATGTAAACATTCCGACATAGCCGTTGGCGCGCGACAGTTCATGTTCGGGAAAGGTTTCAGGCAGAATGCCGTTGAATGCCGGGCTGAAAAACGCGGATTGCGCCGTCATCAGGAACATGACCGCCATCAGCGGGAAAATCCCCCAGTCTTCGGTATGGACGAAACAGACCGTCCCGAGTGCCATGACCGCGAATTCCGCGATTTTCGCCAGAATGAGAATACTGCGTTTCGGCATTTTGTCGGAGAGATTGCCCGCCGGGCCGCCCAGAAGCAGGAACGGCAGGACATACGCCACGGTCAGGACGAACAGGAATGCCGAGTTCTGGAAATAATCGACGCTGCCCCCGAATACGGCGAGAACGACGAACATCTTATATGCGTTGTCATTGAACACCCCGAAGAACTGTGACAACAGCAAAGGCGTGATTCTTCGTTGAAAACTCGCATTCAGGTGCATGGGGATTTTTCCGGTGCTGGGTTAGCGTTTGACCGGGATCAGAAGTTTCTGCCCGACCCTGATATTGTCGCTGGAAAGCCTGTTGGCTTTTTTGATGTCTGAAACCGTGACGCCGTACGCTTTGGAAAGGGCGGAAAGCGTAGTTCCAGGTTCCACCGTATGTTCGATGAATTCTCCCTGAGGAATTTCCTGAGCCGGAGCCTGCGTTCTCTGCACGGGCTGGTTTGTCAGTTTGTCCGCCAGTTTGTTGAGCTGTGCTTTGCGGGTTTCCGCATCCGCGGCGATCTGCTTTCTCAATGCTTCGAGTTCCCTGTCCGTATTCTGTGCCTTGGCGGTAAGGACATTGACCTGTTTCTTCAGATCGAGTACGGCTGCCTGCAGGGTTGCATTGTCATCCTGCATGAGTTTGACCTGCTGAATCAGGGAACCCACGAGTTCTTCATAATAACGTACGGCTTCCTGCGTTGTTTTGAATGTGGTCCGGCTCTGGGCGTGGACGCCTGCCGCCGTCAGGAAGATTGTGAGTGCGAGAATAAGATGTTTCATGTGGGTACCCTCCCTCTTTTTACTGGTTCGGATTTTTATTTTTTTCTGTGAAGAATGCAAGATTTTCTGTAAACGGCGGCTCGATCACTCCGCGATCCGTGATGAACGCGCGGATCAGTTCATGGGGAGTGACGTCGAATGCCGGATTATATGTTTTGACGCCTTCCGGTGCGGTCGCTTTCCCGGACATTTCCGTGATTTCCGTGGAATTGCGTTGTTCGATGGGAATGTCCGCGCCGCTTTTCAGGCTCATATCGAATGTGGAGTAAGGCGCCGCCACGTAGAACGGTATCTTATGGTAATGTGCAAGAATCGCCGCGGCATAGGTTCCGATCTTGTTGGCGGCATCTCCGTTGGAGGCAACCCGGTCCGCACCGACAATGACCGCCTGAATCCTGCCTTCGCGCATGACCTGTGCCGCCATATTGTCGCAGATCGTCGTTACATCCGCTCCTGCGCGCATGAGTTCCCATGCCGTCAGGCGCGAGCCCTGAAGCAACGGTCGCGTTTCATCGGAATAGACTTTGAGCCTTACCCCTTTCCGCATTGCGGCATAGACCGGAGCCAGAGCGGTTCCGTTGCCGCCTGCCGCCAGCGCTCCGGCGTTGCAGTGGGTGAGAATCCCCATCCCGTCGGCGAGCAGACGGGAACCGTATTCCCCGATTCTGTCGCAGAGCTCAATATCTTCATGGAGGATCGTCAGCGCCTCTTTCAGAAGCTCTTTTTTCAATTCTGCAACGCCGGCTGTTTTCTTCTGCTCCAGATGTTTCAGGCAGCGGTTCAACGCCCAGGAGAGATTCACGGCGGTGGGACGCGAGGAATTGAGGCAGGCCGCCTGTTTCCGCAGGTGCTTCAGGAATTCTTCGGCATCGTCCGCAGAAATATGCCCTCCGGATGCCGCGAGTGCGAGTCCGGCGGCGCATCCGATTGCGGGAGCGCCGCGTACGGCGAGTGTCTTGATTGCGTCGCAGGCTTCCTCGATGGTATCGATGCACAGGTAAACCAGTTCGCCGGGGAGCGCCCGCTGGTCTATGATCCTGAGTTTCCCCCCGGATAAATCCGCCCGATCCGTCCACTGGAAGTGACGGGAGCCATCCGGGGCGAGCCATGAAACTGTATCTATGACGTTATTCATCTTCCTCCGCCTGGTCAAGAATGCTTTTGCCTTCGGTGATATCCTTGACATTTTCTTCCATTGCGGTGCGGATGAAAGGCAGTTCCTTGATTTCTTCATAGTCGAGATCGCGGCGTGCCACACGTCCGCCGTCGATAATGACGGTTCCAAGCTCTTTGTTGACCACCAGTCTGGGTGTCGTATCCGTTTTGATTCTGACATCGCGCTTTTCGAGCTTCCCATTGGTATCGAACTGATAGTAAATGTAGACTTTCGGACTTGCCGCCGCAATGATATTGAGCCGGCTCATATCGTCAATCGCACAGTGAGGCGCGAGGTTCTTGCCGAGATCCAGCGCGAGCTTCCTTACCATATAGACCCGTTCCTCGTCCTCGATCATCAGCGCATGGAAAAAAGCACGTCCTGTATTGTAGGTGAGAATGCTGTATTTTCTGGTTTCGATGGTTTCATTCTGCTGATTCCGGCTTTTCCCGGAGAATTTCGGCACTCCGACCACGGATTCCCACTGCGTCAATCCTTTGACTACCGTAAAGTGAACCTGCTTGGAACCATATTCCGCTTTCAGCTGGGGGTGGGAGAGGATCGCGCGGATGGAGTAATGGCCGAGCTGTTTGACATTGTAGTAGTTGGAAACATTGAATGTGAAGGTGCGCGATGCTCCGGGCTGGAGAATCACGCCGCGCATGGCAGGATATTCATTGGTCAGAAGCTGTGCATACTGATTGCGCCCGGGAGAATTGATCTCGAAGCGGAGGCGTCCGCGCAAACCCTCGTTTTCTCCGAATGCGAGCGGGTGCCCGCTGTAATTGCGCATCGTTACCCGCAGATAGACCGGTTCATAC
>DXVA01000166.1 GCA_019408975.1 Lentisphaeria bacterium
CCCCGCACGCTACCGGCGGCAGTTCCACAGAATCGGGAAATAGAAGAAACACACACGGAATACCGGCAGGGAAACCGTTGGTATTCCGGCTGAAACTAACGGATGAACAGCAGGTAGCCGAGAAGAAGAACCGCCATGAAGTAGGAAAACATGCTCGCTTCACGCCATCTGCCGGTGAAAAGCTTGATCAGAGGATAAGCAATCAAGCCCATTGCCATGCCGTCCGCAATGCTGTAACAGAAGGCTATGCCCGTAAAGATGATAAAGGAAGGCACCGCTTCGCTGTAATCCTCCCAGTCAATCAGCTTGATGCTGCGCATCATCATGAGCCCCACGATCACCAACGCCGGAGCCAGAACCTGCGGATAACCGGAAATGGCGGAGATCAACGGACCGAAAAACATCGCGATGATGAAGCAGAAACCCGCCACAATGGCGGAAACACCGGTTCTCGCGCCGGCTTCGATTCCGGCTGCGCTCTCAATATAGGACGTCACAGTGCTTTGCCCCAGCAGAGCTCCGGTCAAAGTTGCGGCGGCATCCGCACCGAATGCCTTGTTCGCATCCGGCAATTCCCCCTCCTTCGTGAGAAAACCGCCCTGTGCAGCAGTTCCGATCAACGTCCCGAGCGTATCGAAAATATCGATCATCGTGAAAATAATGATGAGCGGCAGAAGTGCCGAAAAATGTTTCCACAGAGAGCCCAGATCGAACTGCATGAAAACCGGCGCCGGTGACGGCGGAAGTGAAAACACCCCGGTAAACTGCAACTTTCCGAAAACCAGCGCCATCAGAACGCTGGTGCAGATTCCCAGCAGGATCGCCCCTTTCACACGCAGGATATGATACACGACGATAGCGAGCAGACCGACAAAAAAGACCAGTGAATCCACACTGCAAAGGTTCTGGCTCAGCCCCAGATGAGAAGAATCCCTTATTACGATAATTCCCCCTTTTTCAAACCCGATCAACGCGATGAACAGACCGATGCCGCCGGCAATCGCGTACTTCAGATTCATGCTGATCGCTTTCGCCATCATATTGCGGATATTCATAAAAGAAATCACAAAGAAAAACAAGCCGGAACAGAAAATCACGGCAAGCCCGAGACGCCACACCTGCGGGTCATTCAAAGGAAGTTTCAGCTGCTTCGCGCAAATGGGAAGCAGAGTCAGCACAAAAAGCACATTCGCACCCATTGCCGGAGCCAGCGCCACCGGATATTTCGCAATCACCCCCATAAAAAACGATCCGAGCGCAGATGCAAGGCAGACCGAGGTAAAAAGCGCCATCTGGTTCATCCCCGTCGGCTGCCCGAAAAACGCTCCTGAAAGCATCATCGGCTGCAGAAAAATGATATAACTCATCGTCAGAAAAGTCGTTACACCGCCGATCAGCTCAAAGTTCCATCCGGTGTTTCGCTCACGGAACTCAAAATATTGCTCTGCTCTTTTAAGAAAATTCATAACGCTTATCCTGCTGCTTTATCATAACGCATATAATCTAGCGCATTATCAACATTTTATCAAACGCACTGCGATAATATTATCCAAATAATGAACAGGCGGAAGTGCAGACGCCGGATTTCAGAGCGTTCCGCCCGGTACATTTTCATGCCGGAAGCAAAGCAGTTCAGGAAAAAACATGAATCCATGCTTGAAAACAGGGCAAAGACCGTTATCTTGTGGGAAAGATATTTTTCCAAACAAGGGAGGCGGATATGGTTACTGCAATTATTCTTGTCAAAGTCAAGCGCGACCTGATTATGGAGGTCATAGAGGAGCTCCTGAAAATCGAGGGGATCATGGAAGTCCATTCCATCGCGGGAGAGTATGATCTGGCTGTGATCGCAAGAGTCGGGGACAATCAGGAACTCTCCTTGATTCTTGCAGACAAGATGTGCCACCAGATGAAAGGAATCACGCATACAAAGACTCTGATTTCGCTCGGTGCGCATTACAATTTCGATGAAAAAAAAGTTTTCAAAAAGTCAAAAAACAAATAATTTCCATCTATGGAGGAAACAGTCTCATGAATAAAATTCTTCTGGCGGCAACATTCCTTTTTTCCGCACTGGTTCTTTGCGCGGACTCCCTGAAACTTCAACTTCCGGAAAAGATTTACGCGGTTCCCGGAATCGAAACCAATGTCTACTTCGACAACATCGTATTGACTCCGAATTCCGATTTTTATGTGTTCGATGTTGACTGCCGGAAAGGGCGCAACGACCAGAAACGGTGGCGTTTCGTTCCCACGGACAAAGACGTGGGAGAATATGACTGGAATGTGAAAGTCATGGATGGAAGCGGCACCCTCGCCGAAGGGAAAACAAAACTGATCGTTTCGCCCGCCAATGCCGGCAGAGGCAAAAGAATCTCGATTCTCGTCGTCGGGGACAGCCTTACCAATGCAACGGTCTATCCCACACGCCTGTTCGAACTGACGCAGGGGGAAAAGAATCCCCGGCTGAAAATGATCGGCTCCAACGGGCCCAACAGAAAACCGCAGAAAAACGGTGTCGCGCATGAAGGCTGGGGCGGCTGGTCATGGAAAACCTTTATTACAAAAACAGCGCCCTATGCAAAGAAAGACCCGAAACCGTGGGATGTGCCGAGCCGTTTCCTTGTGGTCAGGGACGGCAGGGGAAAACTTGATTTTCAGGCATATCTCGATCAGTACAACGACGGCAAAGCGCCTGATTTCATCACGGTTCAGCTTGGAGTAAATGATATTTTCGGAGCAAAAGACGAAAACGTGGATCAGAAAATCAAGGATATTCTCCAATCCGCCGATACTCTCCTTGCCGAATTCCGCAGAGTCGCGCCCAATGCAAAAATCGGAATCGGGCTGGTAACGCCCTCCGCCCGTTCGCAGGATGCGTTCGGTTCCAACTACAACTGCGGACAGACCCGCTGGCAGTACCGGAAAAATCAGCACCGTCTGAATGAGGCATATCTGAAGAAATTCACGAACCACCCGGATAAGAACATTTCCATCATTCCGACAAACGTCAATCTCGACTGCGAAAACAACTTCCCGGTGTTTTCCGAACCGGTCAATACTGGAAATGCCGCAAAGATCACGCGCCAGAGCAACGGCGTCCATCCCGCTTCCGCAGGATACCGCCAGATCGGCGATACGTTCTACTGCTGGCTGAAATACCAGCTGAACAAGGCAAAATAATGGCATTCCGGTCTTCGGAGGGAGTATGCCGCCCTTTCCGCAGTATTCTGTGCGCGGGGTTGTCCGCCGCATTTTCCTGCGCATTGCCGGCGGCGGAACAGCCTCGTGAAATGGTCCGCCTCGACGTGGCGTCTCTCCCCGCCTTGGCGGAAAATCTATCCGGCATCGGCAATGCCGTTGCCCCGGGTTTCGCGGATTCCGTGGTCATGCTCACCGTGATTTTCAGCATGAGCCCTCCCGCTCTGCTGATGGACGTCACAAAACCATTCTCCATTCTTTTCTATGAAAACCGGACGGAACCCGCCGTATGTTTTGCGGCATACGCACGCCCCAATGTCCGGCTTCTTGAAAAGTCGTACTTGAAAACAGGCTCTCTGAAAATGGAGGCGGAACCCTTTCAGAAAGATCATCTCCTTATCAAAACACCGAATCTTCCGGGAATTCACCCTTCACTGTTTCTCCCTGACGAAGCCTCCGGTGCCGTTTTGAAAATCGAGGCTGATCCCCGGCTCCTGAAACAACAGTTCAATTTGAAGTCCCTGGCTTCGGAAAAGGCAAAAAAAATCCCGGCGGCAATGGATGACTTCATCGAGTCCCTTCAGCGATTGATCCTGACGGTCCGCGTACCCTCGCAAAACCGGATCATGCTGGACTTGGACGGAGAGTTTTCCGGCAGCGGCAATCTGAAAAAGTATCTGGCGGCTCCCCCTGCCCTGCGTCATGTCTCCTCTTTTGAAAGTGCGGAGGAACTTCTCATCCTGAATATTCCCGCCGATCGTTCTTTCCGGGAATACCTTCTGCGGATTCTGCCTGAATTCTCAATCCGCCTGAAACGTGAAGAAAATTTGCGCAGGAGCCTTGCCAATGCCTCCAGCGGCATGATTGCCGCAGGTATTTCTTTCCGCAATCAGGATACAACCGCCGGCGGTAAACCTCTGGTCAAAGTCGTATTCGGGCTTGAGCGCAATTCAATTCCGGATGTAAAAAAATCTCTGGACGCCTTCCCTGAAACCCCGTTCGGCGGTCTCAGGCTGATAGCCAGAGAAAACACGGCGGAGGGGGAAAATCTTCTGTTCAGCCGTATTGAAGACCAGTCCGTTGTCTTTTTTTACTGTGGAATGGTTCAGGCGGAATTACAGACACTCATGAAAGAAAAGAAGATCATGCTGAAACGAAATTATCCCTTTGCAATCCATGACCTGAAATCGGGAAAAACGCCCGTCACACTGGAATGCAGAGGAGAACACGTACTGCTGAAAATTGACGCAGACAAGGAATTCTTCCGCCAGTTTCCCCCGCTGATCGACAAGCCGATTCATCGACTGGAATTTTTGGGAAAATAAGAGATTTTACAACGATATCGGTTCGTTGCCGAATTCAATTTTACATGTCAGCGGATTGATTGTAAAAGAAGTCGGAATTGTTTTTTTCTGATTTCCTTCAGTGTAGATGTTCGTATACTGGGTTGCCTCTGCTGCGGTCGCTACTCCTTCCGTAATTCTAAACACCAGTTTTTCATCGTTCTCAATTCCTGCCAGTTGTCCATTTGGTTTGAACAGGATCGCTCGCTTTACAGTGACAGGTCCCTCATCATCTTTTGCAGATGCTTTATACAGACGCTCAACCGGAACATTTTTCACAGAAGTAACACTTTTTACTGTTCCGGAAGCGGATTGAAAGAAAAATTCTGAATCTGTTCCTGTTCCTGGCGATGCAATCAGAATTCCTTTGTTCATCGTTTTCCAGTTTTCACCATCTATCCAAGAATCAAACTCCCATTCATCCGAGGAATCTTTATAAACGATACAGGGACGGTATGTGCGAAAATTGAAAGTCGTTTTGATCTTTGCCTCATCTTTGCCCGTCGGAAACACCAGCGCGACGTAACAATTATTCGCAGCGGCATAAGAACGCGCGGCTTTGATCTTGGCGGCAAGTTCACGGGTGGTGGATGTCATGGCGCCGCCTTTCATCATGGCGGTGAATGCGGGCGTCGCAATCCCGAGAATGACAGCGGCAATCGCCACGACGACCAGGAGCTCCACTAAGGTGTAACGATGAATTTTTTTCATAACTTTCCCTCATCGGTTATCCGAAAACAAACGAATACTGTTCAGATTTTTCTGAACAATACTATTGCGAATGCCCTTTGTCAAGCTCCGAAAGAAAAAAAGCGGGTTCTCCGCGACAGGCACAATCGTCCCTCCCACCGGAGTTCCGCCGAAATATACGGGGACTGATGCAGATCCGGTAAATCGGCATCAGCCCCTTGAACAACACCGCGGAATTACTTCTCCGTCGGGACAACGATACCTTTGATGATGATGTTCTGGCAGAAGACGAACACCAGCAGAGTCGGCACCGCCGCAATGATCAGGGCGGCAAACCCTACCGCCTGACTGGAACGGATCTGAAGCTGATACAGATGCACCATCATCGTCCACATGGACTTATCCTGGCACAGCAGGAACGCCATCATGAAGTTGCCGTATGCCACGGTGAACGTATTCAGCGCCAGCACCGAAAGAATCGGCGTGGAAAGCCCCATCGCAATATGCCAGAAGACCGTCCACTCGCTTGCGCCGTCGATCGCCGCGGATTCGAACAGTTCTTTCGGCAGGCTGTCGAAAAATCCTTTCAGCAGGAAGATCATATAGCCGTTCGCCATCGTCGGCAGGATCAGCGCCCAGAAAGTATTCAGCAGATTCAGGTTCTTGATCAGAAGGAACTGCGGAATGCCGAGCACCATCGGCGGAAACGCCATCGGCAGCATCAGGAACAGCAGAATCTTATATGCCGGAGCCATTTTGTAGCGGGACAGCGCATAGGCGCACAGCGGATTCACGATCAGCGCCGCAAGCACTGCAAGTGCGCAGTAGATAATCGTGTTTTTCGCCGCGTTTCCGTTGGTGATGATCGTATCAACCACCATGACATAGTTCCGTTTCAGATATTCCTTCACCAGATCCCATTTATGGTCGAGAACGGAAAACCACTCATACTCTTTCGAGGGAGGGGCAATCTTATTCCAATCCGTGTAAACCGTTCCCCATGCACAGTTGAGTGCAGCCACATCTTTATATTTGTTCTGGAGGAACTTGCCCCACAACGGCTGCATTTTCCTGACATCCGCAACGACGCGGGCATTCCCGTTCGCCGGATTCGTCACAAATTCCCGGTAGTGATCCTTTACGCTCATAGTGATATCGGGGGAAGCCGGGTATCTGGAATAGAAAGGAATTTCAAGTTTATTCCTGATCGCGGATTTGTAATCAATGGACATTTTGTCATAATCCACGGTCTTGTCCGCTTTCCGGTATTTGTTTTCGATGAAATTTCTGTAATCCGAAATCGCGGTACGGATGAGCCCTATTTCCTCGGGGCCCATCGTATCGACAAATTCAGTCCAGTCTTTTGCAAGCGCGATATTCTCCTGGGGATACTCCTCCGGGAGCGGAACGGCGTCCATCGACTTATATCCCATTTCATAGACATCATTCAGGCGCGCAACCGTGCCGTATTTCTTTTTCAGCCAGTCGCGGTATTCGCCGGCAAGAGTTTCAATCCTCATGTACTCCGGAGGCAGAACCAGAGAAACGAACTCGTTCCAGTCGGTTTTGATCTGTCCGCCGGCAGGCTCCTGAAGCGGAAGCTTCACCTCATCGAATGTCCTGGCATTGTATTCATGCAGGGCGTTGACCTCTTTGATGTCCTTGTATTTCTCTTTCAGGAACTTTGTCCAGAGGGGCGCGGCGGCGGGATCAAGGCGCAGAAAGGAATAATTCACATCCTCGCGGACGTATTTTCCCCAGAGTTTCGCAAACTTCTCGTTACCTTTCGGGTAAGTCCGCGGAAGCGGAATGTCCTGCCACGAATTATAATTTGTACCGAGCTTCTTATTGAGTTCGGGAAGTTCGCGCGCGACATTCTTCCGCAGGCTCTCCACAAAAAATCCGTCAAGGTCCACCCAATAGGTGTGCAGACCGCTGATCTGTGTATTCTTGAACTCAAGAATCTCTTTGAGGATGCCTTTGCTGTAATCCGTTGAAATCTTGCGCGTATGGAACAATTCCACAGGAAGCGCCACAGATTCCCATGAAGTATAATCGGTTCCGCACGCTTCGTTCAGTTTTTTGATGCCTTCCTCCCCTTTTCCGTACTTTTTGGCAAGCCATGCGCGGTATTCCCGAAGCACCATGGGATAAACGCCCGTTTCATTCGCCATGCCGATTCCGCGCCAGTAATGAGGCTTCCTCTCCTTCATTTCTCCCAGGAACGCCTTATAGTCGTCAAACCTGACACGCGACGGCTTTTCCGGTTTCTTCACATTGTTCACGGAGCCGATCGGTTCCCTGAACGCATTGAAGAACAGAATATTCTGCGCATTGAACTTCGTCGCCAGATGTTTCTGGAACAGAAGCTCATGGTTGTAAATGAATTCGGGAAGCAGCGAGAACTTCGAGAAGTCCACATCGCTTTTGAAGGAACCCGAAACCATCAGGAGAAGCGGATAAACCATCGTGACCGCGCCAAGCAGGAGCAGCACATGGATCGAAATATTAAGAACTCTGACTTTCAGACTCTTTTTTTCAACTTTACCTATAATAGCCATGTTATTTCCCCGTTGTCTTGAATTCCATTTTGGAAAGTCTCTTGAGATTGTAAATGGTGAACATCAGTGTCATCATTCCCAGCACCCACGCCATCGAAATGGCGCTTCCAAATTGAAGATTCGTGTAGGCTTCCTTGAAGATGTGCAGTTCGGCAACCTCCGTGTTCGCACGCCCGAACGTCATGATCAGGATCATTCCCCCGGACTGCGCGGAAGCGATGAACGCACCGACAAAGTTGATGATGATCAGAGCTTTCAGCGTCGGGAACGTCACATGCCAGATCTTCTGGAAGAAGTTCGCGCCGTCGATTTCCGCCGCCTCATAAGTCTCCTCCGGCACGCCTTTCAGCGCCGCAAGATAGATCAGGCAGCCGGGCCCCGCTCCCGCCCAGATGGTCGGAATCACGCACGCCAGCATCGCCCATTTGGCGTCATTCAGCCAGTCCTGCGGCGTAAATTCCAGCCCGCAGAGTCCGGCAAGACTGTTCAAAGTCTGGTTGAGAATGCCGGAAGAACCCGCCTGATAGAAAAGTTTCCACATGAAGATCACGACCAGCCCGCTCATGACCGCGGGCAGGTAATACAGCGTTCTATAAACAATCTTCCCGTGAGAAACTTCCTGGAGCAGAATTGCAAGAACGATCGGCGCGAGAAAACCCAGCGTCAAAGTGAACATCATATAGCGGAACGTGTTCCAGATCGCGGACCACCATTCATCGCTGAACAGGACTCCGGCAAGGTTGTCGAAACCGACCCACCGGCTGTCGCCGACGACGCGGTAATCCTGAAAGAACAGCTGGGAACCCGTCAGCATGGGATAATAAGTCCACAGCAGGATACTCACCAATGCAGGGATCATAATCAGGTATCCCAGCCAGTTCCGTTTGAAATCCCATCCCCGTTTCCTGCCGGAATAAGAATCTTTCGGGGAAAATACCTTCCAGATATTGTAGATCACGAAACAGAAAACACATGCAATGATGATGGCGACAATGATTGCCACCGTAGTGCGTTTCTGCTGTTCCTGCGGTTCAATATGCCCGATCATCCTGGCATTGGTTCTGTTTTCTGCTTTTTTCAGGATTTCCTGAAGCATGTCAATCCGCTTTTCCTTTGCCTCGGGTGAATCACCCTCCGGCAGTTTGCCGTCACGGAAAAGCTGCATTGCCTCGTCAATCGGCTGTGTCAGGTAGATATATACCATCTGGCAGTTGCGCCCATAGGGTTCCGGTTTGCCGTCCTCAAGCGCCTGATTGAACGCCTGTTCCCAGGACGGCGGGAAATATTTCAGGTATTCCGTATAACCGAACTCGCGCAGATAAGTCGGGCTGAGGGAACGTCCCTGTCCGAGATTGACCATCGTTTCCGCATAGATTTTACGCGCTCTTTTAGAATTCATGAAACTGATGTATTTCCACGCCGCGTCACGGATTTTTTCAGCGGGAACAAACTTTCCCTCTGAATTGCTCCTGCCGACAATGCCTGCAAAAATACCGTTCAAAGTGGCGTTGATTTCCGATGCGCCTTTCCCGGAAGGCCCTGCGGGAAACGGAGCTATCCCGACAAGCGCAGGGTCCACCTCGCCGCCCATCCGTTCATCACCGAGATACTGCGAATACATTCCCAGTTTGCCTGCCTGCTGCGCGAGTTTGACAGAACGTTCATCCGAATTCAAAGTGGAATAACCATGCTGAACCGTTCCATCCGAGTCCTGCCAGCGTTCCGTTGCGAGGCGCATATAGAAATCAAGGGCGACCGCAGCTTCCCGCGTGCCGAACGACGCACGCCATTCTCCCGTTTTCTCATCCTTCGTTACGGC
>DXVA01000167.1:0-5198 GCA_019408975.1 Lentisphaeria bacterium
ATCCGAACTTCTCATGAAAAATCTTCATGGATGCCTCGACAAGCGCGATACGCTCGCTGCGGCGGTAGCCGATCGTCAGCGACGCCTGCGAATGATGATCCCAGTTGACGCCGTCGCGCCCGCGGAACTCCACGCCCGCCGCTTCACAATGAAGACGCGTAATCTCCAGCCAGATTCCAAGTTCATTGCCTTCCGGAAGCTCCCGCTGGAACAATTCGGGATACGGTCCTTTCAGCATGGCGTCCGTCTGCATCAGCCACGTTGCGGGGAAACGGTATTTTCCGATCAGCTTCATCTGTTCCATGACAGGCTCCAGATGGTCGATCTCCGGCATGCGGTGATCTTCCAGCCGGATGAAATTGATGATCGAACAGATTTTTTTCTTCATGATGATCTCTTTCCGATGCACAAAACTTTGCGTTCCTGCGGTTCATATTGAAGTTTCAGAACCGATCCGCTGTATGGATGTGCCTGTTTCTCAAAAAGATTCTCCACGCTTCCGTTCTGCGGAAAGAGAGAACCGTCCAGACGGAATGTCCCCTGCTGCGCCTCTGATGTCAGGTTGACTGTAATCAGGTAATATTTTCCGTCATGAAAGCGCAGGGTATGAGAGATATTCTCATTGGAGCAGCCGACGCCCGATTCCATGCTTTCCGTATTGAACACCGGAGTCAGCACGTCAATTTCCCGGCGGAGCTGCCGGGCCGTCTCCCAGAGCGGAACAGGCTGCTGTCCGCTGTGCGCCCCCCACCAGAACGCGCCGGTCGCCCCGTTGATCAGAATCTGGTAAACCCAGCAGACCGTTTCCTTTGAAGAAAGATAGCGGTGCTTTTCGGGAATGCCGAATGCGGCGGTCAGCAGAAAAACCGGCGCGCCGTGCGGAACCGCGTCGATCGACATCGCCCGCGCCGATTTCGCCCCGCCGTAACCGCCGCAGAAGATATCGGTAGTCTTTAGCCCGCCGGGTCCGCCGTAGCCGATGGTCCAGCCGGATTCATTGCGGAATACCGGATGATAGGGGTCAAGCTCTTTCATCAGGCGGTATGTCCACGTATATTCCTCCTCGGATTCCCCGATGTTTCCCTCGTCGGCAATCAGCCAGGCAAGCAGATTCGGCTCACCGGAAAACTCTGCAACTGTCTTCCGGTACTGAGGCTCCTTCGGCTGTTTCGACGCCATGATGTCAACCAGCGCGGGAATGACCATGACATTCTCTTTTGCGCAGACCGGCATTCCCGCAACCGGATGCGTCCACCAGAAGGAGAGCGTATTGAATCCCGAGTTGCGGGCGAGAAGCTCCAGTCCGTTTTCCGGCGCGGCGGGATCAGGCAGGCGTGTGCCGTCGTGAAGCATGATCTCGCAGATCAGCGGAATGAACGGTTTGCCGTTCACCAGGAGCAGACGCGTAAAACGGTTGATCTTGACCTCGTTTTTCGATGGCGGCAATTTCACCAGTTCCGTCTTGATTGCTTCCGTATTTTTCCCGTCCGTCACTCTGGCTGTGACCGGATAAGTTCCGCACGCAAGCCCGGAAATATCAAAAGAGGCATATGCCTTCCGATTTTTTACCGGAACTGCAACATTCTTTCCGTCCAAAGCAAATTCCGCCCTGAGATTTCCTCCCAGTTTCGCCTGCATATCCTCGCCGACGCAAAGTTTGAATTCCGCTTTTGTTTCCGTCGTGTAATAGGAACGCCCCGGCAGGAGATAGGACGGCAGTTTGTAATCCTCTGTCTTTTCATCCCGAATCTGCTGTGAAATGGCGACATAAGGAATGAAATCCATATTTTTCATTCCGGTCAGCGTCCCGAAACGTTCCGGCACATGAAAATATCCGCCGGTATCCGCCCACTGGGAATTCTCCTTGAGCCCGGAAACTTTCTGGCGGCAGACGTTGAACCGCCAGTTCTCCGTATTCATATATTCCGGCGCGAGATTGAAAAACGGAATCGCGACCTCCACCTCCCAGCGGTCCGCATGACGGCTCGTCTTCGCCTGCCAGTGCGGAGCTCCGAACAGGAACACCCCCGGACTGCCGTCCTGTCCTTTTCCTCCGTTTGAAAACAGATAGAAGTGATAATAAATCTTTGCATCCGGATCGGCGAAAAAGATTTCAAACCAGTCCTTGCCGGAAAGTTTGTCCATTTCGCTGTCGAAACATTTCGCGGCGAGATAAAGCACATGTTTGTCTTTCATCAGATAAACTTCCGTCCGGTTGACCGCTTTCCGCTTCGTGCCGGAAAGAATGAAATCGTTCAGGACGGCGGCATTCTTCCATTCTCCGGCATCAATCGCACCGTCGATTTTCGGCGCGTTTCCGCCGAGTTCGACAATCTTGACCGTTGGGGCGGCGAATGCGCAAAGCGCCAATATGCCGGATATCAAAACAAGCAGCAGTTTCCGTTTCATTTATAGTTGTCCTGTCTCTGATTGTAAAGTTGTCCGGCTTCCTGCGGAGTGACTCTCCGGTGGTAGACCTTGACATAATTAATGATCCCCTTGAATCCGGGGAACGTCTGGTATCCTTTCTTCTTGTCCTTGACCTGTTCCCAGCCGCCGATAATCAATGCGCGTTTCCCGCATTCGCTTTTGAGATCGGCATTCAGAAGCGCTTTCTTTTCCGGGACTCCGTTAAAATAAATCTCCGCATAAGGCTTCCTGTAGGACATGACCAGATGAACCGTTTCGGGAAGCGCCGGCTGTGTCAGGACTCCTTTCCATGCGGAAAACATGGGATTGTATTTACCGTAGGCGATCTGGAGCGCATAGCCGCCCCACTGCATGCCGTGAGTCAGAACCGGCATGCTTTTTGCCGGCTCCGGCTTCAGGAAAAGCTCCACGGTGACTTCACCGTTCGGGATATTGAGGTCCGCCGTATAAGGCACGGTTACAAAAGTATTGCCGTCGAACAGCATTCCCTTTCCGTCTTTCGTCTCCGCCAGTTGATAGGCGCCTGTAATCTTCGCAGGATGTGCCCCGGGAGACAAGTCTTTGATTTCATTGTTTTCCATTTTGTCGAACCGCCAGAACCCGGCGAGCGACTTTTCCAGAGGTTCGGCAGGCTGCGCCTCCGGTTTTTCCGTTTCCGCCTTGCCCCAGGGAGCTTCCTTCTCTCCACGGTGAAGCATCGGGGCATTGATATACAATTTGCCGCCGTCCGCATCCGGCAGAAGTACAATCTCCGGTTTGAGGAAACGCCCGCGGAATCCGCCCAGATTGTCCAGTTTGCCTGACACGGTGTAGCGTTTCCACTCTCCGCCGACCGTCACCGTTTCCTCCCGGAAGCGCGAAGAACCGATCTTCGCCTTCAATCCGGCTGGATCGCTTTTCAGATATACGGAAAAAGTGTAAGGCGTTCCCTCCTTCCCCGGCGACCAGCCGAAATTGCCGCTGAAAAGCTTGACCTCTTTTTTATTTTTCGTCGTGAGGCACAGAGTCCTGGTTCCCGGAATGAACCCCTCCGTCAGCAGGGCATGCGTCCCCGGGAGCCATCCGCTGGCGCCGTCCCAGAAATCCGGATATCCGGGTTGCGTGGCGGTCTGGAAATCGGAGTTCATGAGAAGATTTTTCGGTGCTTCCTCCACGGCGGCAGCCAATGTGCCGGACACCGCCAGCAGAGCGAGATACGTTTTGAGCTTTCTGATTGCCATTGCATCCTCCTTGTTTTATGTTCAATAACAAATTCCATTGCCAGTCAGATTATAGTTGAGCTGCTTGCTCATGACGGTTCCCGGAAGTTTCTTTTCCGCATGGGAGTCAGTAAACAGAAAATTCAACCCTCCGGGGTGTCTCCCGAACGCAAGACGCTCCCCCGTGTTGTTATAATACAGATCCGTATTGACCGCATCCGCCAGCGAAATGACTGCGGACAACGGCATTTTAGCCGCATTCGGATAAACCGCCGTCGATTTCTGGCTGTTTCCGAGAATCATATTGTAGCCGTAGCTGCCGTATGCCTGAACATGAGAAGGCTGATTTTCCGAATCGGGGCAGATCAGCATTTTCGTGTGAATCCCGTAATCTCCGATCTTGCTGAAATAAAGCAGTTTTCCCGTTTCCGCCGTCCAGTACTGCAGCGGCCAGTAGTCGTAGTCATGCACATACATGGAAAACGCAAGCCCCAGCTGGCGCAGATTGTTCCGGCAGGAGGACTCCTGCGCCTTTCTGCGCGCCTTCCCCAAGGCAGGCAGAAGCATGGATGCAAGAATTGCGATGATCGATATTACGATCAACAATTCTATTAATGTAAATTTGCTCCGAAACTCCCGATGACAAAATTTCCAGTGCGCCATAATCTGCCCTTTTTATTAAATTTGATAAGGATCAAGCTCGATTCCCATTCCAGTCGCGTCTCTTTTCCCCGTTTGAATCTGCGTCAGCAGCAACTCAGCGGCAGTACGCCCGATTTTCCTCAACGGCGGGGCAATCACCAGAGCGTCTTCCACGGGTTCCTCATCCGAGTAAGCTATCAGCGGAATTCGCCGCTTTTCCCGGTGAATGAATCTCGACGCCTCCCGGATCAGAACATCCCCCATGGCAAAGACGCAGTCCGTTTCCGGATGTTCCGCAAACACCTTCTCCAGATATCCGATTCCCGCTCCAGGAAGAAGCTCCTCATCCGGCATGCGGAAAACGGGAAGCCTTTTCCGGCAGACGCCTCCCCCGTTCAAAAGGTCAGTCAGAAGATGAATCACATCCGTCCCCAGAATCACATTTTCCGGGATTTCGACAGGTGCAAGCAGAACCGGTGCGGCGGCACCCGTCTTCAGGAAGGCTTCATAAAGCAGCTCCGCCCCTTTCCGGGGATTCTCCATCACATAGGGATACCTGCTCTTCGTCCTCCGGTTGATATTCACCAGAGGCGCTCCGGTATCATGAAGCAGCTTCAACTCATCTGCATGAAGGGGAATCGTGACGGCAAGGGCATTGACCAGCCCTTTTTCAATCATGCCGCAAATCCTCTGCAATCCTGCCCGGCGGTATTTCCCCGCAGCGGGAATGGTGAGCAGTTGGAGGTATCCGGCGCCGCGTTCCTCAAGAAAAGAATTGAACCCGCGGCAAATCCGGTTGAAATAAGGGTTTCCAAGAGAGAATATATCATAGGCAAGCAGCCCGAAATTCAGGAAATTCTTCTCCCGCCTCGCCTTTTCTGTCAGATATGTTCCGCGTTTCAGACGCTCATCATCCATAACCCAGCC
>DXVA01000167.1:5208-9563 GCA_019408975.1 Lentisphaeria bacterium
GGTACCGCGGACTTCGATCAGCTTTTCCTCCTCAAGCACCTTCAATGCCTTGCGGATCGTGATCGTGGTGACATTGAAATGAGTTGACAGCTCGCGGATGCTCGGCAGTTTCATGCCGTCAACGGCAAGTGCAATGATCTCATTGCGGATATGAAGCGAAATCTGCTGATATTTATTATCCATAAATCTCCAAACCTTGAACTATATATCAAAATATATATCAATTATTATTAATTATATGGATATTTTCCGATTTGTCAACCCCTGAAACCTGAAAAAAACAACTTTTTCATGAAAATCTGCAATGCGGCAGTGACTTACTCCGGATTTGCAGCTTCCCGTCACTGGATGTCAAAATTGCCGGTCGCGGGATGTTTCACCAGATAGTCATGAATCGCCTGTGCCATTTCGGGACCGATCCCTTCAACTTTGGCGGAAATCATCTCCGCCGACGCCTTGCGCAGGCGATGCACGGAACCGAACGCTTCCAGAATCGCACGCTTGCGGGAGGCACCGATATTCGGAATCTCATCCAGTTCTGGATCGTCCGCAGACGCAATGCACGGTGGTAAGTCACGGCGAACCGGTGCGACTCGTCACGGATCGCCTGCAACAGTTTCAGGGAAGGACGCTCCTTGTCGATCACAATCGGTTCGCTGCGTCCGGGAATGAAGACTTCCTCGTTGCGCTTGGCAAGGCCGATCACGGGAAACGGCGGGCAGTTCAGCTTCAGCAGCGCATCGACCGCCGAACTGAGCTGTCCCTTGCCTCCGTCCACGATCAGCAGATCCGGCAAAGGCTGTTTTTCCTCCAGCAGACGATAGAAGTGGCGGGACACAGCCTCGCGCATCATGGCAAAGTCGTTGGAACCGGTTACGGTCCGGATACGGAAACGCCGGTATCCCTGTTTGTAAGGACGCCCGTCCCGGAAGCAGACCATGGATGCCACGGCAAGCGTTCCGGAGATGTTGGAAATATCGAAGCAGATCATGACGCGCGGCATTTTCTTCAGTTTCAATGCACTGCGCAAATCTTCCACTGCCTCCGTTCCGCCGACGTTCTGCGGGATGAAAGCATTGGAGAAGGTCCGGTTCTTCGAACCGTAAAGAGATTCGATGTTTTTGGAGATATCGCGGAAAAGAGCGGCTTTCTCGAAATTGCGTTTTTCCGCATACTCCTGCATTTTCCGTCGCAGAAGCTCCACCATCTCATCGACATCGCCGTTCAGGAGAGCCACCAGCTTGTCGACCCGTTCACGGTACTCCGCTTCGGAGACTCTGCCGATGCACGGGCAACAGCAGTCCCTGATCATCGCAGCGAGACAGTGCGTATATTCCTCCTCGCCCGGATCATGGAAAGCGCAGGAACGCAGGGAATAATAACGCACAAGGAACTCCAGAGTCTGCCTGAGCGCCGAACCATGCGGGAAAGGCCCGAAGTAAAGGCAGGAATCATCCTTCCGCAGACGTGCCAGCTTCGGACGCGGGAAGCGTTCGGAAAGATCAATTTTCAGAAGCAGAAGCCGTTTGTCATCACGCAGAAGCACGTTGTATTTCGGAGCATACTCCTTGATCAGGCGGGATTCCAGAATCAACGCCTCGTCCTCGTTGCGGACCGTAATGCACTCCCACGAATCGATGGAGTTGATCAGGGAGCGCAGTTTCGGGTCGGCACGCGTCTCCCGGGACGGCTGAAAATACTGCGACATTCTTCTCCGCAGATTTGAAGCCTTGCCTACATAGATCACGGTCCCGAACGAATCGCGGTAAATATAAACGCCGGGTTTCGTCGGGATATCCCCGGGGTAAAATGATATTTTTTTCAGAGCCATATGTCTTCCGGTCCACCTGCATTATCACTATCAAGAAATAGGAATAAAATAACAGAAAGCGAAAGAAAAACAATCGCAGGAGGGAAAAAATGGCTGAAAAACAGACCGTCAAGGGAAAGAATCTACTTTTTTTACGGAATTTTCTTGTCAGCGGGGCTTGACATAAGCGCATATGATTGTATTTTTCGTTTATATTGTTGTCATAGGCATTTTCATGAAAGGAAAGGGGCGTAAAAAAATGAGATTGTTGTCGGTATTGGCTCTCTCTGCGGTATTGGTCGGCACAGGGACTCTTTCAGCCCAGAGCAGGCGCGCCACGTCTTCAAGAGCCGCCATTCCCGATATTCAGCTCATAACCCGTCTCGTGAACGCCCCCAACATTCAGGTTCTGGATAAGCCCGACGGCAGCGGGCCTTTGGGAAAATCCAGGAAATGGCTCCAATTCCAGATCGTATATAAGTTCTCCGCATCCGCCGTCAGCGCCAAAAGGATTTATGAAGATATGAAGGTGGAGCTCTATCTCCGCCATCCTGTTTCCGACGGAGGTTACGCATGGTTCACCGGCATTCAGAATCTTCATTGCGTTATTGCGGATTACGAAAAGCATTATGTCGCGCTTTATATGCCGCCTTCGACGGTCTACCGTTATATTTCACAGGATACGAAAGTCAAAAGTGTCGTAAAAAACCTTCAGGGAATCGTCATCATCAGCGACCGCGACGACAATGTGCTCGGCATGCATTTCTTCGATCTGTCCACAGGAAAAACGCTTTCACGCTCACAGAGCGCCGCGTTGAGAACCGCATATAAGAACATCAATCAGGCGAAATATAAATTTGTCGATGCGATATGGGCCAAGGAAAATACTCCGTGGCAATGGATTGATGCAGAAAAATATGACCTTCCGAAACCGGTTTTCAATCATACGCAGAAATCTCAGGTCAAGGAAGCACCTGCCGCTGAAAAGGCAGAGGAAGAAAACGGAGAATAAAATATGCCTGCAAATGAATTTCTGCTTTGTATAGATATCGGCGGAGACAGCATCAAAGCCGCAGAGTTTTCCTATTCCCAGACAGGGGATATGGTTCTTGAGAAATTTGCATTCTCGGAATATGGCAAAGAGCTCAACGGCGAGGAGGATAACTTTCCCGTATTTGCAACAGCTCTTTCGGATATTGTTTCAAAGAGCGGATTCCGGGCGAAAAAAGTCAGTATCACGATTTCCGGGCAGAACTCATACATCAAGTTTGTCAAAGTCCCGGCAATGGTCAACGATGAGAAAAAAATCAAGCAGATCATTGAATTTGAAGCGAGAAATGCAATCCCGTTTTCGATGGATGAGGTGGTGTGGGATGACCAGCTGATCAGCTCCTCTGACGACAGCGGTGAGATCGAAGCGATGTTCGTCATCGTCAAGAATGAAGAAATCGATAAAATCACCCGGATTCTGGAAAGTCTCGGCAAAGAAATCGTGCTGATTGAAGTTGCGCCGACCGCCTGTTACAATGCGGCAAGGGCGAATGGAGTGGGCGATACCGACTGCGAAATGATTTTGAATATCGGCGGACGCTGCTCCACATTGATCTTTATCGACAACGGCCGTTTCTTCGTCCGTATCATCCCGATCGCGGGGCATTCGGTCACACTCCAGATCAGCAAGGAATTCGGAATTTCCTATAATGAAGCCGAAGAATTGAAACGCCGCCACGGATTCGTCGCTCTGGGCGGCGCCTATGAAGAACCGGACTCCGAAGTGGCGGCAACAGTATCGAAGATCATCCGCAATGTCATGACGCGTCTGCATGGAGAAGTCAACCGTTCCATCAACGTTTATCGTTCTCAGCAGAAAGGCAGAAAACCGGAAAAGCTTTATCTCGCAGGCGGCAGTTCCGTCATGGCATACACGCCGCGGTTCTTTGCAGAGAAACTGCGCATTCCCGTAGAGTATCTGAACCCGTTCCAGAATATTGCGATTGATCCCGGTCTGGACAAGGAAAGCCTGGCGAATCTGGCGCATATGTTCTCCGAAACCATCGGGCTGGCAGTCAGACATGCCACAGCCTGCCCCATTGAAGTGTCTCTCGTTCCGGAATCCATGAGAAAGCTGAACGACTTCAAGCTCAAGAAACCTTATCTTTATGCTTCGGCTGCATCCCTGCTTCTTTGTCTTCTCGTCACACTCTGGGGTTTTTCCAAACAGCTGGAAATTGCGGAATACAAACAGAAAATCGCAAGCAGCTTCCTGACGAAAACCAACAAGGTGGTTTCCCGTCTGAAATCCGCCGAGGGAGATTTTGCCAATGCACAGAATGAATATAATGCAGCGGCTCAGATTCTGGCGAAACAGAAAATATGGCCTATGATGCTGAATGAATCCCAGAAAGTCCTGCCGGATGATATGTGGCTGACCACATTTACCCTGACAAGCAATGTTCCGTCCACGAACAAAACGTCGGAAGATGAGTTCGGAGGAGGTTTGTTTGCCGGAATGGGCGGCGGCAGTTCCACCCCCGCAGTATCCGGT
>DXVA01000168.1 GCA_019408975.1 Lentisphaeria bacterium
GGGATTAAATATACAATACTTTTCAAACTTGTCAAATGCTCTTTTGAAAAAAATCAGTATTTTTCGCAGATTGGAACGCTCCGGCAGGGGGGATTTCGTGCTATGCACGACCAACTTACGCAGTTGGATCGCGGCAGATGCAAAGCACCTGCACCATGATATTTTTAAAAGTAAAAGACAAACTCGTTTTGCCGAAGAAACAAGAGGGCAAGAGGTATTTTGCAGACAGCACAACTGAAAAAAAGAAGGCAAGCGCCAAAGAAAAGTAAATCTTTACTTGACTTTATCAGCATAATTAGAAAAAACAATTGAAAAATGACGTTTTTACTGTATTATATTATATGAATGTAGACTATTGAACAGAATAAATTGACGGGAGTTTATAGCATGTTTAAATGTATCATAAAGTATTCAATCTTCACTATGGCGTTCTGCCAGTTGTCTCTTTCCGCAGACGAGGTCGATGCATGGCTGGATGATGACGGCGGCAAAGAGGAAGCAGCCGTAAAAAAAGTAGAGAGATCACCGGAGGTTCAAAAAGAACTGCATAAGATGTTCCAGAAAGAATCTCAGGTGGCGGACAAAAACGTAAATATCCATGCGAATGTTCTGATCATCACCGGAAATGGAGGAAGCGGAAGCGGATTCAAGGCAAAGATCGGCGATCTGCCCATGATTGTAAGCAATGCGCATGTAATTCTGGGAATCCGGGACCCCGTCATCAAGGACCTGGAAGGACGGATTTATAAACCGGAGCGTATTTACGCCTCCAAGACACGGGATCTTGTGCTTATCAAATACCTCTACGAAGACGGCAACGACAAAGGGCTGCTGAATATCGTGCCGCTGTTCAACCGCTTCAAGAACGGAATGGCTGTCACGGCATATGGCAACAGCCTTGGCGGCGGCGTCATCACGGAAACTCCCGGTACAATGATCGGCGCGGGACCCGAACAAATCGAAGTGACCACAAAAATCGTTCCCGGCAACAGCGGAGGCCCGATCATCTGCAATGCAACCAAGGAAGTAATCGGTATTGCAACCTCAATGCAGATACTGCACCGGAGCGAGGAACTGACAGGAACCCGTTATGAATCCAACTGGCTCAAAGTCGCGATCCGCCGTTTTGCCGTCCGCATCGACAATCTGACACCGGAAGATCTGGAAGTGCTTTCTTTCAACGATTATAAGGAAGATCAAAAATCTTCTCTGGCAATAGAGACATTTTACCGGCGTGTCCGGAGAATTCTCAAATCTTCCAGCAGTATTCCTGCACAAAAAAGCAAACTGAAGGAACTCTGCTCCCGTTTTGTTCCCATTCTGGAAAAAGTTGATGCATATCAATGGAAAAGTTCTTATCTGCAAAAAGAATATGCGCGGAAAAGAGAAGAGATCGGTTCATTCCTTAAAAGCATCAGGATAGAGGATGAACTGCTCGCGGCAAAAATACGGAAAGTCTGGAACTCCGCAGAAGTAAAAGTCAAAAAGATTCATATCCGCGGCAAAACGGTGAACTGTAAAAACTGCAATGGCACCGGGCTTATCAAGGATGAAAAAGAGGACAGAGAGTCCGAACGCGGGTTCGGCAAACGCCTGGAAGTTACATTTTCCGGGAAAAAGTGCCCCGTCTGCAACGGCACACGCCGAATGAAAATATCCAATGACATCAACGGGGAACAATACATCCTTCAGGAAGAAACGAAAAACGCCCTCAGAAAGCTGATAGAACCGGATAAGAAACCGTTTAACGGTTTTACCATCGGCGGAACACTGGAAGAAGAATACAAACGATTCGATTATTATACGCGAGAGCGCCTGCTGCAGCGCAGCCCGACACCTTTCGGCGCACTCCTGGCATATGAGGGAAATCATCAGATGAAAAGCGTCTCCCTGACAATAATGCGTTTTTCACTGGGGCGCCTGACACAGGTTTACATAACGATTCCTGACGAAGGAAACAATTATCAACTTGCCAAACAGTATGTCGAGGAAAACTTCTCAGATGAAAATGCTCATTATTCCGTCTCCATTTCAAGAAACGACGGCACAATTTCCATCAGCTGCAACCACAAGGCACTGCCAATTCTCCTAAAACTCCCCGGACCGTCAAATCGAGGGCTGGCACTCTGAAAAATCAGTATCTCAAAAAATACATTTCGGAAACAACTGAAAAACAGGCATGGAGAAAAATTCATCTCCATGCCTGTTTTTCAAATCCGGAATATCATTGCTTCGACTCCAGGACATCGACAATCAAACCGGAAAACAGATCGGCGGTCTTATCTACTATCGGAATATTCGACGCCTCGCGCTTGAGTTCGTCCAAAGTCTTTTTGCGGACCTTTGCCTCGGGCGTCCTGACTCCTTTTTTGCGAATCAGGCGCAAAACCGCACTGGAGTCTTTCGACATCTGTTTCAGGCAGGTCGTCAGGAGCTCTTTTTCCTTGATCACGGACTGATAGGCAATATCGCCGTAATCCTCGTCAAATGCAACGGTCAGGGTGGAATATTCCAACTTCAGCGGAACACCTTCCGTCATGAGGTCGGGAATGCTGAAAAGATTGGTATTCTCACGGACATCCTTCATCAGTTTTTCCCAGAGAAGTTCCGGGGAAAAACGCTCCGACAACGGCATGACCGTATCATTCTTCGTATCAGTCAGCAACTCTTCCGCAGAAAGCATTTCCTCCTCTTCCGGTTCGTCTTCCGACTCGTCTTCCGGCTCCTCCTCTTTCAGTTCGACAGCAGACGGAACGACAGCCGGTTTCTCTTCAGTCACTGGCACAGACACCGGAATCGCGGTTTTCTCTCCCTCATTCGCCTGGGAAACCATTTTCTTCTCGGGTTCCGGCTCGGGCGCAGACGCAGGTTCAGCTTTTTCCAAAGGTTTTTCCACAGCGGGAACAGGTTCCGGCTCGGGCGCAGGCGCAGGTTCAGCTTTTTCCAAAGGTTTTTCCATCTGCGGAGCAGGCGCGGCAGGCGCAACAGGAACCGTAACCTGCCGGACTTGCGGTGCAGTCGGAACAGGCTGCGGTATTTGCGGCGATGCCGGCATTTGCGGAACGACAGGCGCAGCAGGAGCGGGCGGCGTTACAGGAATTTGAGTCAGAGACGGCACTTTCGCCAGAACATCCAGTTCCCCGTTGCGACGGATCTGATTCAGACGGACCAGAAGATCCTCAATCCTGACCGCATGGGCGGAACGCATTGATTTGAGCATGATCGTCTCAATGAAAATCTGCTTGTTGATCGCCTCCCGCAGAAGATAGGACGATGCGGAGAGCTGTTCCAGCAGAGTCTGCACCATATTGACATTGCGGTTTGTGGCAAGTTTCTGATAGATCAGGATTTTTTCCGGATTCTCATCCAGCACAGACTGCGGGTTCGGCAGGATGATTGAAAGCATGATGCCGCGCAGCCATGCAAGCACCTCCTCGAAAAGCGTTTCGAGGTTTTTTCCCTGTTCCGCAAATTTGTGAATCGAAAGAATCGCTGCGGCACGGTCATTGTTGAGAATCGAATTCAGGAGTTCCTCCATCTCCTCCGGTGCGGTCAGCCCGAACAGAGAAAGCGCCTGCGCCTCGGAAATTTCCTCATTCCCCGCGTTAGTCCCGAAAAAGGAGACCAGCTGATCCAGAAGCGACTGCGCATCGCGCATACCGCCGTCCGCCGCACGCGCAATCACATTGATCGCGGAAGGCGAAATACTGATCTTCTCCTCATGCGCAATATAAGAAAGACGCTGAGCTATCAGTTCCGAAGGAATCCGGCGCAGATCAAAACGCTGACAGCGCGAAATTACGGTCGGAAGCACCTTGTTGACTTCGGTTGTGGCGAAAATGAATTTCGCATGGGCAGGCGGTTCTTCAATCGTCTTGAGCAATGCGTTCCATGCGCTCTTTGAAAGCATGTGAACTTCGTCGATGATATAGATTTTGTATTTGGACGCGATCGGAAGATGAAGCACATCTTCGCAGATTTCGCGCGCCTTGTCCACCTGCGTATGGGTCGCGGCGTCGATTTCGATGATGTCCACATTCGTTTCGTCCGCGATGGATTTGCACGAGGAACACTCGCAGCAGGGCTCGCCGTCAACAGGGCGTTTACAGTTGAGCGCCTTGGCGAAAATTCGCGCCGATGTGGTTTTGCCGATCCCGCGCGGCCCCACAAACAGGTATGCATGTGCAATATGCCCTGTCCGGATGGCATTTTTCAACGTTCGTGCGATATGCTCCTGTCCGACCATGTCGGAAAATCTCTGCGGACGCCATTTTCTGGCTGTTACCTGATACGCCATTTTCGATTACCTGTCAAAAAATTCATATTCCAATTCAAAAATCCGAGTCATCCGCCATCATGCTTTTCAGGACACCGGGTTCCGCCAGAACCGAGAGCTTCTGAATCAGCTTTTCCTTAAACAGGAATTTGAGGCGTACATTGTTTCCATCCGTCTTGATCGACGCCGACTGATTGAAATCCTGCGCCAGATCGGGGTCCATATTGTTGATGAACATTCCGGCACCAAGCTGCAGCTGCTGCGCCAGCATCATGGTCTGCTTCGCCGCATCGGCATTGACACAGGCGATGCTGATACTCAACAGGAGATCGGAATTTGTCTTGCCTGCCGTATCAACCATATAAGAAATCAGCTCGACCGGCGCCGCCACAGGATTGGCTTTTTTCAGTTCGGCGGAAGGCATCATGAATCCATTGAAGATTGTTCCGGTGCCGGAGTCGGCAAGCAGCTGACTGAGTTTCGGGGAAAGTCCTTTCTTCGCGGAAAAATAAGCCTTCATGCCTGTTCCGGAGGAAAACAGCATCAGGTTATCCGCAAGGAATGTAAATTCAAACCCGCTGTCCATGCGATAAGCCGTATGAGCTCCATATTTTACGGGAAGTGCCTGCTTGCCCTGTGCCAGTGCAGTTTTCATCTCTGCGGCATTCGGTATCTGAATCAGGACATTGACCCCGTTCGCCGTCAAGTCGCGGGAAGTGATCAGCATATACTGCCCGAACTTACGGGCCGGTGAGTTCGCCCTGATATTCTTTTCAAATGCCTTGACGAAAAAAGTATCTGCGAAATATTTCTGAAAAAGCGGCATATTGTAAAGTCTGGCGGTATCAATGCCAAGCGCAAAAGCAGTGTCGGCAGGGACATTTCCGAGCAGTTCCGTCTTATTCTGCGCGGGGAGCGCCGCCGCCAGAAAAACAAAGCAGAGAGCGGTAAAAAGTTTCTTCATGATTCTGTTTCCTTATTCGTTGCCGGGTTCATCTTTCGGAGCAATAAAAAACGGATTCCCTTCGGGGTCATGCAGACGGTAAACCGTAAATCCGACCTGATCCGTCGGGACTTTTCCGGGAACATAGCCATAGGACGCAAGAATGTCCATCAGGCCGTCCAGATCATCCGTTTTGTAAATCCATGAAATATGCCCGCCGTTCCGGGGAGTGTCCAGGACTTCGGACTTCTCAAGGAAAAGCGAAGACTGCGAATCAAGCCTGAACTCCACCCAGAAACTGCTGTCCATGACAGGCGCGCCGAGACCGAGCACATCCCTGTAAAAGGCTCTGCACAGATCAAGGTTTGAAACCTGAATCACGACTCCGAAAAGAGAATTTTCCATATTTGAAAGTTCCATTGTTTTAACAAACCAGTAGAGGAGTAAATAGAACACCGCATTGCAAAAAAATCAAACTCCGAAACGAATTATTTTTCGACACTCCGCTTGAAGTGTCGATGATTTCATGGAATATTAATAATGAACAACCCCGGTGCAGATTACGCGGGGGATCGGGGATTTCGCCTGCGGCGACCAACTTATTCAGCTGGACCGAAGCAGGAATGAAAGTCCTGCACGAAGCATTTTTGCGATGCAGAGCATCGCACTATGAAACCAATTTTTGTTAATAAAATCTTCAAATCAGCATGGAGACGGCTGGACATGCGTTTTTTAAGACTCGGAAATCTCGGTATGCGCGGCGTCGCGGGAACCGGACTGACACCGCATAACGTAATCGCTTATGCTTCGGCGCTCGGCACGTATTTCAACGGCGGGCGCATCGCCGTGGGCATGGATACCAGAATCTCCTCGAAAATGTTCCGCAACGCGGCGGTATCCGGGCTGCTCGGCTGCGGCGCGGAAGTCATCGACGCGGGAATCTGCCCTGCCCCGATGCTTCACCATCTGGTCCGGCGGGGAAAGCTCGACGGCGCGATCCTGATCGGCGCAGGGCACCATCAGGCAGGCTGGAACGCAGTTGCGCCGCTCTCTTCCCGCGGTTCCTATTTCAGCAACCTCCAGACCCAGGAGCTGCTCGGCATTTATCACAGCGGGATCTACCGCTCCGCAACGTGGGACGCCGTCGGGAAAATCAAGCCGTGCCCGCAGGGACTTGTCGGCTCCTATCTTGACCTGCTCTGCTCTCTGGTCGATGCGGAAAAAATCGCCTCGTGCCGTTTCAAGGTCATTGCGGACTTCTGCAACGGGTCCGGCTCGACAATCGCGGAGGCTTTCGCAAAACGCTTCGGCGTGGAAATGGTCCCGATCAACAATATTCTCTCCGGCGTGCTGCCGCATGACCCCGAACCGCGCCCGCGGACCGCAATGCAGGTGCAGTCGCTGATCAAAGTCCTGAACGCGGATATCGGATTTGTGTTCAACAGCGATATGAGCCGCGCCTCCATCGTGACGGACTCCGGAGAGACGCTTTCCGAAGAATACAGTTTCCCGATCGTAGCCGACCATGTGCTGCAGCTTGCGGGCACAGGAGCGGGAGTCGTCAGCAACTGCTGTACCACACGGACACTGGACGACATTGTCCGTATGCGCGGGGGAGTTCTCCATAAGGGCAAGGTCGGGCAGGCGCATACGATCGACAAAATGTTCGAAACCGGCTCCGTTCTTTCCGGCGACGGCTCCGGCAGCATCGTCGTCGCGCGCGGCGTGCCCGGATTCGACAGTTTTCTCCTGATGGCGCTGGTTCTGGAATCCATGGCGTTCAGCGGCGAAAGTTCCTCGCAGATCGCGGCAAGGCTTCCCCGTTATTATATCATCAAACGCGCGGTTCCGTGTTCCTCGTCCCATGCCTACTCCATTCTGCGGAGTCTGCGCGGACGCCTCTTTCCCGATGCGGAGTTCAGCGAGGAGGACGGGCTGCGGTTCGACTGGGAAGACGGCTGGGTTCATCTGCGCGCCTCCATGACCGAACCGATCGTCAGGATGATCGTGGAATGGAAAGGGCGCGAAAAAGCCGAGGAACATGCGGCGAAAGTCTATTCGATCATAGAAAGAGTGGTTGCATCATGAAAGGAACATTCAGACGCTTGAAAATCGGCGTGAGCGGCGTTCGCGGCGTGGTCGGGGAAAGTCTTTCTCCGATTCTTGCCGCCGATTTTGCGGCGGCATTCGGGGAGTTCGCAGGCGGCGGACGTATCCTCGTCGGGCGCGATACGCGCAGTTCCGGCGAAATGTATGAGAATGCAGTCGCCGCAGGACTGCTCTCCGTTGGAATCCAGCCGGTCCTGACTGGAATCCTGCCGACGCCGAGCCTTCAGGTCGCAGTCCGCGAGACCTCCGCATCCGGTGCAATCGCCATTACCGCCAGCCACAACGGCAATGAATGGAACGCACTCAAATTCATCGGGGCGGACGGGCTGTTCCTCAACCAGATCGCAAACGACGAGCTTCTCGACATCTACAATCAGCCCGATCCGAATTATGTACCGGAAAACCGGATTCGTACGGAAAAACTCATGTATGACGCATTCCGTATGCACCAGGAAAAAATACTGCGCTCCGTAAACACGGAAGCGATCCGGGAAAAACATTTCAGAGTCGCGGTGGACTGTTGCAACGGTGTCGGCGCGCTTTATTCGCGTCAGTTTCTGGAGGCATTCGGATGTGAGGTCATAAGCATTTTCGACACCTGCGGAAACGGTTTCGAGCGTCCGCCGGAACCCGTTCCCGCAAATCTCGGCGCCTTGTCAGAGTGCGTGAAAAAACATGACTGCGCAGTCGGTTTTGCGCAGGACCCCGACGGCGACCGCATTTCTCTGGTGTCCGGGAGCGGCGCCATTCCCGGAGTGCAGAACTCGGCAGCGCTGATCGCAGGGCATCTGATACGGAACAACCGGTCCGGTACCATTGTCCTGAATATCCAGACGACAACCGCAATTGAGCAGATCGCCGAAGAATACGGTGTGGAAGTGCTTTACTGCCCGGTCGGAGAGGTCAACGTGACGGACGCGATGAATGCATCCGGCGCGTTTCTCGGCATCGAAGGCAGCAGCGGCGGCATCATCTATCCGAAAATCAGCATGTGCCGTGACAGTTACGCGGCGATGGCTGTTGTTCTGGAAATGCTCGCCCAGCGCGGCATGACGATCGACTCCATGCTCGAAACCCTGCCGTGCCTCTCCTCCGTTTCCGTGAAGGTGCTCTGCCCGTCCGCACAGGCGGGAGTCAACGCCCTGCGCGAAATACGGAGCCGTTATCAGGACAGGAACCCGATTGTCGTGGACGGAGTGCGGATCGACATGGGCAGCGGGGCATGGGTACTCCTGCGCCGCTCGAATACGGAGCCGGTCATCCGGATTCTTGCGGAGTCTTCGGAAGAAGCAACTGCGGAAAGACTGGCGCGGAATTTTGAAAAAGAATTGCAGGGATTGCTGAAAAAATAGTCGCGGAACCTTGAAAAGAAGCGGATTTATGATAGTGTTCCGTCTCGACTGGATCATTTACCATTTGGAGTTTGGATTATGCGTGAAGAAAACATGACGAAAACAATCATTCTCGGCGATCTGCTTTCCGCCGGCAGGATCGTGATCTTTAACGGGCGCCGCACCAAAGCGGAGGTTCTCAATGCGCTGATCGACCGGATCGCAAAAGAGGGTGATTATGGCGACCGCGATGATCTGGAATGGGCGATCTTCCATCGGGAAAGCCTCATGAGCACCGGAATAGGAAACGGAATCGCGACTCCGCATATCATTCTCCAGAACGGCGACAAGACCTGTATGGCGCTCGGCATCTGCAAAGACGGCATTACAGATTACGAGTCTCTTGATTCCAAGCCCGTCAGAATCGTTTTCATGATCATTGCCGGAAAAGATCAGAAGCTGACCCATCTGAAAGTGCTGGCGGCAATCAGCTCCCTGTTTTTCGACGGACGCCTCAAAGCCGCTTTCCTTGCCGCGAATGATCCGCAGACCTGTCTTGAAATCCTCGCCCGCGCGGAAAAGTGAACTTCACGGAACCGTCCGGAACGATTCCTCCTGCGGAAACACGCCGGTATCTCTCATAAAGAATACCGCCCCGGTGCAGAAAGCATACAGGGAACCGGAAAATGCCGGGCTGTGCTCCTGTGTGAATACCATCCCCCGCCGTACCTGCCGAGGCTTCCCGCATCCGGCAGATCAGCCTGCCGTGTTGAACATTTCATTCGGCATATCGTAAAAAAAGGGTGAATTGACAAAGTAAACGCACGTTTGTCATAGGAAATGCACATTGAGCAGAG
>DXVA01000169.1:0-3365 GCA_019408975.1 Lentisphaeria bacterium
CTGCGATCGTGGGACCGAACGGTGCAGGCAAAACCACGCTCACAAAGGCGCTGCTCGATGATATCCCTTATAAGGGAGAGATCGAATTCGGGGATGCTTCGGGCGGTTTTTCGCGCAGAAAACCCCGGTTCGGATACGTGCCGCAGAAATTGATCTTCGATCGCGATATGCCGCTGACCGTGACTGAATTTCTTGCGGGCGGACTGGTCCGTAGACCCGTTTTCTTCGGGATATCGAAAGCCTTCCGCCTTCAGTGCGCGGAGTATCTGAAAGAGGTCGAATGCGGGCATCTTGCGGAACGCAGCCTCGGCGCGCTCTCCGGCGGCGAACTCCAGCGGGTTCTGCTGGCGCAGGCGCTGATGCAGAATCCGGAGATACTGATTCTCGACGAACCTGCCGCCGGAGTCGATTTCAAGGGGGAGCAGCTCTGCTGTGAACTGCTGGAAAAATTCCGGCGGAAACTCGGATTTACGCAGGTGATGGTCAGCCATGACCTTTCGATGGTCGCGGCACATGCCGAGCATGTGATCTGCATCAATAAGAAAGTCTATGCGGAGGGTGTGCCCGAGGAAGTCCTTACTTCGGATGCGTTGTCCGCGACGTTCGGGCTTCACATGGGGATGGTGAAATATGACAAACATGGAGTCGGCTGCAAATTATGCTCGAAACAGTAATTGATTTTTTGTGCGGCACAGCAGGGATGCTGCCGTTTGAATGTATGAAGCTGCGTTTCATGCAGGAGGCTTTTCTCGGCGTCCTGCTGACCGCGCCGCTGGCTGCGGCTGCGGGGATTCAGGTGGTGAATTTCCGCATGTCGTTTTTCTCGGATGCGATCGGGCATTCCGCTTTTGCCGGCGTGGCGCTTGGCTTGATTTTCGGTCTCAGCCCCGACCTGACGATGCCGCTTCTTGCATTGGCGATCGGGATCGGGATCATGGCGATGAAACAGCGTTCCGCGCTTTCCTCGGATACGGTGATCGGCGTATTTTTTTCAGCGGTCGTGGCATTCGGGCTTGCGCTTGTGAGCCGTAATCCGAATGTGGCGAGAGACATGCAGGTGTTTCTTTACGGGGACATCCTGACCGTCACACACTATGACCTGCTGTATCTGTTTCTGCTGTTCTGCATATTTTTCATGTTTCAGGTTTTTGCCTACAACCGCCTGAATGCGATCGGGATTCATGAGCAGCTTGCGCGCACTCACAGAATTCATACCGCGTTTTATCAGTATGCATATGTGGCTCTGTTGTCGCTGGTCGTGATTTTTTCCGTAAAATCCGCCGGAGTGCTTCTCGTGACTGCGCTTTTGATCGTTCCGGCTGCCGCGGCGCGCAATTTATCGAAAAGTTCCGGCATGATGTTCTGGATTTCCATCATAATTGGTGTATGTTCCGGTATATCGGGGCTTCTGATTTCCGCCCAGCCGTGGGCGGAAACGGCGTCCGGTGCGACCATCGTGCTGTGTGCATGCGTCATTTTCTGCATCAGTCTGCTGTTCGGAATCTTGAAACCTAAAAAATCTTAACTCGGAGATTTTGCCATGTTTGATAAACTGTTACTTACAGGCGGCGCACTTCTTGCGCTGGGTGTCTGCACCTCCTGCGCGACCACGACAACGGAGGAAAAGCCGAAGCCTCGGGAACAGACGGTCCAGGAGGTAAGGAAAACCGGAAAAGAGATTTATTACCAGGCGACGAAAACGCGGGATGAGAAGAAGCGCGCCGAACTTCTGAAAGCGGCTTTCGAGACGTTGCAGAAAGAAGCCGACAGGAACAATCTGGAATCCGCGCTTTACCTTGCCTACATGTATGATCTTGGGCAGGGGGTGAAGCAGGACGGCATTTCCGCCGCGAAGTATTACCGGATTGCCGCGGACGGCGGTCTGAAAAAGGGGAAAATCGCGCTGGCACGCTTCTGGCTCCGCAACGAAATGTTCCTTGACGACGCCGCAAAACAGATCGAAAGCATTCCCGGTTACGGAGACGATCCCGACTGCCTGCTGGTGCTCGGGACGATCCGTTACGCGCAGTATAAATATACGGAAGGGTTTCAGGATCTTTTCAAGGCATATAAAAGCGCCGGGCGCAACTTCATGATTCGGGACAATGTCCGGAAAGTGGTTCATTCCACGTTCCTTGATTTCTACAAAAACCGGAACTATGACGCGGCTCTTGCCGAACTGGACAAAGAGGCGAAGCTGAATCCGAAGCATCCGGCGATTCCTTATTACCGCGGGCTTGTCGCCATGAAAAAGGAACAGCGCAAAGAGGCGGAAGCTTACTTCAACGAGGCGATTAAACTTGATCCGACCGATCCTTTCTTTTACCGTGAAAGAGCATTCCTCAACGCGATGAACGGCAAAAAAGAGGAGGCGCTGGACGATATCAAGGTGGCGGTCGCGGTATCCGGCAATGCCGTGGAATTTGTCAGGGGACGGATTGAACTTTACTATCTCCTGAAAGATATGGACGGACTCATTCAGTATGCCTCCCGGCTTCTCAAACAGGATGAGAACGATGTTTTTGCGCGCGTGAGCCGCGCCGGCGCATACATGATTCAACGCAGTTATGACAAGGCTTACCTTGATTACAGGAAACTTGCGGAAACGCCCGCCATGACGGATATTCCCGATGTTCAGGAGGGGCTGGCGATCGTAAGTTCGCATATCGGCAAGCTTGACGATGCGGAGAAGGCTTATGAAAAACTGCTCGGGAAGAATGCTTCTCCTGTGACGCAGATCAACCTTGCTGAACTGTATATCGTCCGCGGAAAATATGAAAAAGCGCTGAAACTTCTCGAATCGGACACCCTGTTGCGTTCCGCCGACAAATTCATGAAATGTATTTCCAGCTATCTGGCGGCGTCCGCTCTGCTTGCAGCCGGTAAGGATGCCGGGGAATACATGAAGATTTTCAACGAGCTTCTGCCGCAGTTCAAAAAAGGAACGGGGGACATTGACTGGGATACCGCGCTGTTCGAGAAATGGCTCAAGACCGCGAAACTTCCGCCGGGCGCCGCAGAGAAGATTGCGGACATGACTAGGCGGGCGGGCGAAACATTCCAGCTCAAGTAAGTTCCATGTTCAGGATTACGGCATTCAGCGATTATCGGGAATATTCTCCGGCGGCGCGCCGGAGGATTCTTGCACGCATCAGGGAGGACTCTTACGATGCAGTCCGTTTCCGGATCGACCGCGCCATGACGGAAGTCGCGCTCCGGCGTTATGACGACTCTCTCATGGATTCTTTTTTCGATGATGCCGCCGCCGTCGGAATCAAGGTGGTTCCCTCGGTTTCATTTCATACGCCGCCGTGGGCGCGGGAGGCGGAACTCTCTTTCGATGAGCCGGAAACATGGCGGAGCGT
>DXVA01000169.1:3375-6751 GCA_019408975.1 Lentisphaeria bacterium
CTTTTTCTTGCACATGTGGTGAGCCGTCTCTGGCGACGGAAGGAACTGGCGTTTTTCCGGATTCTTTTCAAACCTGAGAAGAATCCGGGTTCGGACTCCGCATTCCGGAGTTACCTGACGGGGAAATACCGCTCGATGGAAGACCTGAACCGTGCTCTCGGGACATGTTACCGCGTGCCGGAAGATATTTCCGTGAAAGATGCCGCGCTGTCCGGTGTCCGCATGAAGACGGAGCTCCGGTTTTTTCAACATTGGAACCATGAAAGAAAACTTGCGGATCTCGGAAATACGATCGGCGGCGTTTCATTGCAGGCATTGGAGCATACCGTTTTCGTTTCCCGCAAGCCGGAAATGCCGGACACGCTTTCCGCATTGACTCTGCTGCATGAGGCGGCGGAGTCGGGAAGTGCGTATCAGCTTCACCTGAATCCCGTTTCGGGAGCGGCGGATGCGGAACTTGCGTTTTGTGCCTATGCGGGCAGGGCTTCCGCCATTGAATATCGAGACCGTTATAAAATCCCTGCGCCTGTTGTGCAGCTGTCTCCTGCGCCTGCCCGGCGGATTGCCGCAGTGGATAAGGAACTCCTTCTCTTTCTGGAGAAATACCGCACTTTGCGCGACGGTCTGGCTGTTCCGGCGGAAACCGGATTATATCGGAGTCTTCATACGCAGTCTCTTTACAAAGCGCTTGAGCTTCCCAGAGATCTGCATAAACGTTCTTTCCGTTCCTGGGGCAGGGCATTGACTGCCTCCTCCATACCATATCGGATTGTTTGCGACGGCGCGGAGATTCCTCCGGGGTTGAAGTTGATGGTTTTGCCTGCCGTTGCCGCTCTGGATGAGCAGGATGCGGAGCGTCTGCTTGATTTTGTGCTGAACGGCGGCACCCTGTTCTGCGAGGGCGAATGCGGGCATTATAACGGACTCGGCGCGTATCTTGATCCCGAGCGCCGTTTCATTGCGGAGGCGACCGGTGTTACGGAACATCCGGAGCGGGTCAGACAGGTGAATAAACGTGTGAAATACGGGTTCGGCAGGGAGACTCTTTTCCTGAATGCGGGCGAGGTACTGACGCCGTATGTCCCCGTGAAGAAGTTTACGGAAACCGTGGTTTCGCTGTCCGGCGGGCTTGACCTGATTTGCCAGGTGAAATACGGCAGAGGGAGAATCATTCTCTGTGCCCCGTATTTTTCGGCTCTTTATCAGGAAAAACGGAATGCCGAGCTTGAAGATTTCGTTCAGCATCTCTGTTTTTCCGCCGGGGCGGGAGCGCCCGTCCGGATTTTGAAAACGCCGGGGAATGCGGTTCCGTTCCTGAAACTGCTGAAGGGCGGCGGGCACCGGATGCTGTTTGCGTTTCTTCCCTCCATGGCTTCCAGATGCGAGCTGGAATTTCCGCCGGGCTTCTGGGAGAAACGCACTCTGACGGATCTGTACGGCGGCGGCAGGCTCCGCATCACGCAAAACGGCGGCGCGCAGAGAGTGAAGTTGAAGCCGCCCCACAAAAGAGTCATTGTCCTGTATGAATGACGGCCGGCTGCCGCATGAAAGCCGCATCCGCTCAGAATGTGCCTGTTACATCGAGTGCAGGTAGCTTTCCCGGAATTGAGACGGGCTTTTCCCTGACGCATGTTTAAAGAAACGGGAAAAAGCATAAGTGTCGGGGAATCCCAATGCGGCGGTAATTGCACTGATGGAGTCGCTGGTGAAGCACAGGCGCTTGACAGCGTGTTCATAGCGCTGACGGTCCAGAAAGGTTTTCAGCGGCAGCCCTGCTTCTCTGCGGAACCGGTTGGAAGTATATTTGGGAGAATAGCCGATAAAACGGGCGACGTCGTCGATGGAGATGTATTTGCCTTCCCGCGAAAGGACATATTCGGAAATTCGGGATACGAAGGTGGATTCCGGTTGAGAGCAGTCACTGCCGTGTGAGAGATGGTAATTGACGAAGATCATCAGAACCGCATTGATCAGATGAACTTCCTGCCGGTCCGGCAGACGCCCTGCATTCAGCAGGTGCAGGAGAATTGCCCGTGCAGGTTCAAGAATCTCATCCAGGGAAAAACGCTGTGCTCCTGCCCTGCATGGTGGTTCTACGGAAAATTTGATCGAAAGCCATTTGCAGCGGCGGTCGGGATAATGAAAGACATGGCGGATTCCGCCGGGAATAAGGAAGATGTCTCCGCTGTTGAAAGGCAGGACTTCCGTTTCGGCAGCCAGTTCCCCGCCGCATCCGTCCAGAATAAATTCAAGCTGCCAGAAATGGTGGACATGCCACAGCTCTGTGCGGGGTTTGCGCCCGGTGGTCCGGTACTGATGGAAAAGATAATGAATTTGAAGAGGTGCGGAGTTTTCTGCGGTAAAAGCAGCGGCAGTCATTTTTATTCCTCCTGAAGCAGATGGGAAATCCAGAGCCGAGGTATTCTTATCGGTGTGTTGCGGATTACCTCGAACAATTTCAAATCGGAGCGCATGTGCCGCCATTGACGCAACCATGCCGGCTGGTTGAGAAAATATCCGCAGAGAAAAAGGAATGCGGGCTGGTTCGGCCAGGATTTCCAGTAGGCGATATCATGGGCATACGGCCAGGCTGACTTGTTTCTGACGTAGGGATACAGAAATGATGCCGCCAGCGCCAGACTGCGCCCCTGCCGGTCTGCATACTGAAAAAGATTTTCTTCCGGACGGGAAAGCAGAGCCGCAGTTCCCGACAATACATTCAATTGAAAGAGGGAATAACTGTAAGGCTTTGTCCGCTGCAGTTCCGCAGGAAATGCCCCTCGTCTGTCCATGAATCCCAGAAGACGTTCCCGGAAATCGTGCCGCAGTTCCTCCAGCAGCGCATGGTTACCGGTCAGATGGGCAAATGCCGCGCATTGCAGGTAATAACAGGTGCCGTGATTGTTCGGGTGAACCCGTTCCTCCTGTCCGAAACTGCCGGTTGTCAGCCATGCCAGATAGCGGGCGAACCACTCTTTCACAGCTGCGGCGGTTCCCGGTTCGAGAGCTTCGGAAAATGTCTTCTGGCGGACTGCGAGAGCCGTTTCCACGAGATGAATGGAGTCAATTACGCCGATACTGCGACCCGGACAACGGCGGTGGATCGCCTGGGCGTAGTTCAAATGGGGGCGCATGGCTGTATCCGGATTCATGAACCATGCCCGGAGAATTGCTTCCGCCTTTTTCAGGAATTCCGGGGCTCGGGTCATCCGGAATGCTTCGGACAGTGTCGCAATCTGAACTGACTGGCGGATCAGCAGTTTGCGGTGCCTGTTGAAACAGCAGGGATTGCTGCGTCCGTCATACTTGATGTAAGGACCGTTTGGACAGGCGGGGTCCGGCCACCAGTAATCCCCTTCGGAATAAAATTCCGCCG
>DXVA01000169.1:6761-9469 GCA_019408975.1 Lentisphaeria bacterium
CGGGCTGCCGGTGCATCCGGCAGAGTCATGATTTTCTGCCGGAGAATCCGTTCCGCCCGGCAAACAAGCGGCGATGGACAGCTTTTCGTATGAGGATGCATGATCAGTGAAAAATCTCTCCCAGTTTCTTGTTGTTGCCGGGAACGTTTTTATTCGGCGCTGAAATACGGATTTTCCCCTCGTGGTGTTCAAAGAAACTGCCGTGGCGAAGCGTCGATTTCAATAATCCCGGACGGGACTCCTGGTAATAGACTTCAACCGGAGCGCCTTTCTTTTCCTTTTGTTTTTTGCTGGACCATACCAATGAGTTATGCTTCAGGCGGACTTCGCCGGAGTGGTGTTTCATTCCGGTTCTTGACGGGTCCGTTAATTCCACTGCCGCTTCATCGAAATGGATGTCGAACAGATTGTTCCTGATTTCCACGTTGTCATTGCTTCCCATTTTGATATGCCCCGCATTCTGGCTGCACCCGCGGAAGATACATCCCTGAATCAGCACCGTGTCGTTATTGTAGTCCAGAGCGATGGAACTGGGAAAAGCCCAGTTCCGCCTGACGTTGGAAGCTCCCATTCCGTTACCTTCAAAGTAACATCCGGTAATGCTGACCGCGTTGCTGCCGTAGATCATGATTGCGGCATTGGCGCAGTGTTCAAAACCGAATCCTGAAATGCGGACGCCCCGGGCTCCGCCGCTCAACATGATTCCGACTCCGCAACGGCTGAAATAGCCGTCCCGGATTGTGATGTCGTTGAAATGGGCGCGCCCCTCGAATCCGTTGTTGGGACAGTGCCGGATAATCATATTCAGAAACCGGTTGCTCCAGCCTTCCGAATAAATTCCAGCCTGCGAGGCGTTGGCGATATAACAGGATTCCAGAGTGAAATTATTGTGCCACTTGAGATTCAAAGTTATTTTCCCTCCGAAAAGGGTGATGTCCCGGAGTGTGCCGGACGTGGCGCTGTCCTTATAAGTTTTCCCGGTCCATGAAATGCAGTTTTCCTTTGGATTTTTCTGAATGATCGTGGTTACGGAACGGCCGTCGCCTGTTACCGTCAGGCTGTTGATCAGATACAGCTGCGTTTTCGGCCCGTTCAGATCGACGGTTTTCCGGATAGGGTAAGTTCCTGCCGGAATATGCAGGATTCGGGATGTGGCATATGCTTTCGCCACCGCTTTCTGAAAAGCCGGCTGCCAGTCTTCCTTTTCGGTTCCTGCCGCGACAACATGGTCTTTGAAATCCAGCAGATTGACTCGGGGATCAAGTGCCGCCGCCGGAAAAACGGCAGCCATCAGACTTGTCGCCAGAACCGTCAGTTTGAGTTTTGCTTTCATCTTTTTTCCTTTCATTCAGTTATTGGGTAAATATAAATCCCGATTGTTGTTCATGATTAATTGGGACATGCGGCGGGGAGCGACGTTTCCCGCCAGATACAGGATATTGGCTGTTCCCTGAAGTCTTGTCCTGCCCTGTCCGTGATTATAGCCGAATTTATTGTATTCGATGTTGAACCATTCGGAGGTCATGCAGCGGCGGTCTCCGATGAAGAACAGGGTGCTGGCGTGTTTCAATTGGCTCATTTTGTACCATGTGGCATTGTATGAGGCTACGCCTGCTGTGATGTAGACGTTGATTCCGTAATCCTTATACTGGAAGTGTTGTGTCGACGGGGTCTTGGCGTCCGGACATTTCGGGCAGTAGAACGTTTTGTCCAAATTCAACCTGTAATTCGGCAGACCGTTGTGTCCGCTGAGATAGGCAAACCAGCAGGCTTTCCCCCCGGTCTGCCTTGTTCCATTATAATAATACGGCTGGTAGGCTGGAACCAGAAAACCATTATAATCTCCGGAATAAAGAGACGCGGCGTAACTCATCTGTTTGAGATTGTTGCGACACACTGCATCATAGGCCTTGTCCCGGGCTGCCTTTAACGCCGGAAGAAGCATTCCCGTCAATATCGCGATGATCGCAATAACGATTAAGAGCTCGATAAGAGTGAAAATTTTCATTTTCACCCTGGAGGTAAGAACAGAAGAACAGGGAATACGGAAGTAAGAAGGAACGGGGAAACATTTGAACAATCGAACAATCGAATAATTCAACAATTGAATGAAGAAAGAAGAAGTAAGATCAGGAGACTGGCAGCGTCCTGCCCTGTCCTGCTGAGGGAATGAAATACCAGTTTTACAACTTTTCCTTATAAGGAACTTGATCAGGGTGAGAATTCGTATTTTCACTCTGGAAGTAAGAACAGAAGAACAAGGAATTCTGAAGTAGGAAGGAACGGGGAAACATTTGAATGCTTGAACATAAAATTCGAACAACCGAATGAAGAAAGGGAAAATAAGGCAGGGCGCAGATCGACTCAGTCGGAATGAAGCACCTTTTTCATAAATTTTTCTCATTAAGAATTCTATTGATGTGAAATAAACGGCATCTATCCATGCCGCCGGAAAACATTGGAGTAACTGTTTTCTGTTTTTCATCTGTGGCATCTCCTTCTGGTTATTTGGCAAAACAGCCTGAATTGCATCATATGCCGGTCCTTTCGTTCTTCGCTTAATATATGGCGGCCGGGATATTTTGTAAATAGCAAAAAAGAGTATTTGAATGGCAAAACGGTACAATCTGCAAAAAATCTTCCGGTTTTCAGAAGCAATTTTGACAGTATTCTTTCCAATGATTTTGTCGGTGTTTGAGCGTATGGCG
>DXVA01000017.1:0-8001 GCA_019408975.1 Lentisphaeria bacterium
GATGTGGATGTGCTGGCTGGTTTCGCTGGTGGCTTTTGCACCGGCTTTGCGCAGGGATCTGACCACTTCCTGCAACGTTTCCATATCTTCCCAGCGGAGGATCGGGGTCACCACTTCGCAGCCGCCGCCTGCACCCAGGGAACCGTCGCTGATTGCTTTCCAGATCCGGCCGTCCGGGGATTTGATCTGCCAGGTATCGTAGCCCAGGTCGGGCCGGTGGGCGATCGTTCCGCCGATCACGCTCTGGATCGCTTTTGCTGCCACCGGGCGGGTGATGCCGGTGTATTCAAGCTCGGTTCCGAAGGTCAGGCTTTTCATGGTTTCGATTGTGTTCTGCATTTTTGTATCTCCTTGATATTGTTTATGTTATGAGTTCTGTTTTGTTTCTGTGCATACATTATCATGGAAGTACGAATTAGCCAGTCGAAATGCAAAGAATTATTGAAATAAAAGTGCTTTATTATCAACATTTTATGCAATTTTCGACTTAACTTTATGCAGAACTGGAGCTGTCCGGGGATTTCAGCGCTTTTTCAGGCCGATCCCCTCGAAGTTGTAATTCCCGCGTTTGATCTCCGCATGGTCGGCTTCGACGGCCTTTCGGTAATCCTCGCGCTGGGTTTCTTTGTCCTTGCAATCCATGCAAAGGACGTCGTGATTGTACATGCTCATGATCCGGCAGCCGTTCAGCGGCTTCCCGCACCGATCGCAGTTCTCAACTTCAAAAAATCTGTCTCTCATACTCATTGTTCCTTTCCAATAATTACTTGCATTTCGATCCAGTCCGGATCGTTGTAAAGGCCATAAACCAGCCAGCTGCCATCCTCGTAAAGGTAGAGGTAGTCGGCTGCCAGGTCGCCTTTGCCATTGTGGTAATATTCGTCAACTGACGCGAAGCTGCTCGCCGGTTTCAGTGGTTCGCTGGCATCGCGGTGATATGCGACCGTCAGATCTCCGGCGTTGGGATCATCCTGGCCGATACGCTCGCCCAGGGAGGATAACTCGCCCAAGTCCAGCAGCGTCCGCACCCGATCCGCTGTTTTATACCAGCCCGCCAGGATAGCCCCGGTGTGGCCCGGATAACCGTCGCAATTCAACCGGACAGCTTTGATCGAACCGTCCGGCATCTTCATTCCGACCCCCGCCGATGTCATACCTGCACCTCGACAATTCTGTTCAAGCAGTCCCGAAACTCTGCGATCGTGAAGAAGCTGATCCCGCTGGTCCCATCGGGCCGGATCTCGTACTGGTCCTTGAGCAGCACGAAGTACAGCGGCCGGTCGCAGCCATGATCGACGTCAAAGAAGGTCGGATTGAACTTGTCGCGGTGCTTCTTCGGAATGTACCGGAAGATCTGTTCGAGGGTGAGTTCCCGGCGCGGGGCCTGGCGTTTCGGTCTCAGTTTGGTGACTTTGATTTTCATAGTATGTTGCTCCTTTCAGGCCAGGGATCGCGCCCCAGCCCCGTTGTTATATTAGAAGTTGTAGTCGTAAAAATATCCGCAGGTGTCGCTCAGGGTTCCGAGCTTTTCAAAGGTGGTTTTGCGTTTGCCGGTTTTGGTCGTTTCGTAAAGGTAGATGTAATCGCCTTTGATCTCGGCGTTGGGATCGTCCTTCTTGCTTTCCAGCCATTCTTCTTTCATGCCTTTGACCGGGAGCGCCAGGGCGACCACCGCGTGTTTGAAGCCCCAGATGCCATCCTTGTTGCGTTTGATCTGGAAGGGTTTTGCGCCTTTGCAGATCACCGGCTCGGCTTCTGCGAACTCGCGGTGAAGATCCGGGCAATGGGCTGCGAAGCCGCCAGGAATCATTTTCGGTTTGATCCGTTTCTCAACCTCGATGGCCATTGCTGTTCCTTTGACTTCGTCGATCTCGGTGACCAGGTAGCTTTCGACGTCCGTGTAGATTCTCTTGTTGATGTACTTGCTCATTTTTGTATCTCCTTGATTTTGCGTTTATTATTTGCTGCGGAAGGTGGGAAGGCTGAAGGCGTTTGCGACTGCTTTGCGGATCGTCAGGTCTTTGCTGGCGTATCCGCTGCGGATGATGATTTTTTCCTCGCCGGTGGCTTCGTTGACCGCGATCATTCCGCGAAGGGTGATGTCCGCGAAGATTGCGAAGTTGATTCCGGCGACCGTTGCGTTTGCTTTTGCGATTCTCATTTCTGTATCTCCTTGATGTTGTTTGTGTTGCATCGCTTCCGTTTACAGTGACATAACATATCATGGAAGTGCACTAAAGCCAGTCAAAAAAGCAAAGAATTATTGAAATAAAACCTGTTTATTATCAATATTTTATGCAAATTTCAACTTGCATTTTCATTACATCCATGCCCACTCGCCAGAATTCCGCAAAAACGACAAAAAAAGCCCGGCAAAAGGCAAAAGCACAATTACCGGGCCACAGGAGAATTACTTGCTGGGAGTTGGATCTTTCAGCGTTTCCAGGACCTTGTTGGGATCGGCTCCGGCCTCGATCAAATCGACAGCAGCGCCATTGATCTGACGTCCGATCTTTACTTTCAGAGTTCCGTCAGTATTTACGCCGGTCTGCTTTTCGGTTCCAGCGGTTCCGTCCGCAGCCGCCTGGCCGGTCAGTTCCAGTTCAACATTGTCCCTGGTGACCGCGCTGAGAATCTTTCCGTAGCGAAGGTTCATGGAGAGCATGCAGTTCTCCGGATTGATCCCCACGTCAAAGCCGACGCCGTCTCCATATTGGATCGCGTTGTGGCCACAGCCGGTGAGGATAACGACGACGGCAAACGCCGCCACGATAAGGGTGAGATTACGCATTTTCTTTTTTCTCCTTTCTGCGTTTCTTTTCACAAACGGCACATTCGCATGGACTGGTCCATGCCTTCCAGCCGAACTTCTGGCAGATATTCCCGAAGCGCCGGGCCTGGTTCATCACGATGTAACGCCGGGGATCATACCAGGCGTACTCCGCTTTCGCTGCGATATAACCATTCTGTTTGAACCGGGCATTGGATTCGTCAAATTTCTCCTGACTCTGGTCGCTTTCATGCCATTCGACGTCGTGAATCAGAGCAACAACGGCCAGGGTTGGATGCAAGGCGGAAATCGCGTCGCGGAGCCAACTCGGAAACGCGTCCGGTCCGATCCCGTTATAAATGGAACAGAGTTCCTGCATGTTGTATTTTCGGAGGATCTGACAGTTCTCGAGCTGCAGCGACTCCGCCCGTTTGCGCAGCTCTTTGAGTTCCTTCAGTCGGTTCATCAATTACCTCTTTCCGTATGGCCAATGATCTGCCATTCCAGCGGAGCAGAATAAACACCGTCATCTTTGAGAACCAGCTGATTGTTCGCCTCTGCTGAGACATTGACCTCCGCAGAGATTTTGTAACCATCGACCGTTACGGACACACCTTTGGCAGCGGTATTGTCGGCCGTATAAGTGTCAACGAGGTCGGTCAGACGGACAAAAAGCTGATCTCCGGCGTTCAATGTAAAAAGAATACCGAGATCGCCAGCGGTCATGCCGGTATAGATGCCGGTTCCCGCTTCCTCCGCAGTGACTTCATGCCTGACCGCAGCCGACACAAAGTTATCGACCATGTTGCTGCCCAGTGCGATATAACTGGTCCCAGCCCAGATTTTTGCTTCACCGGCAGAGCTGACATAAATCATGCCGCTTTCACCCGTTGCCGGGAAATCGGTGACCTGCTTTACGGGGAAGCTGAACCGCGTTGAGCCCTTGTATATTTCCCCCGTATCGGTAAGGAAATAAAGCGCATTTTCGTCTTTGATGTTGAGAGAGTTGAAAAGTTGTGTCGTTGTTGCGTAAAAAAGAACTTTTGCCATAATTTTTTCTCCTTGTCATGGCGTTAATAATTTAGAGAGGAAGCCACTCGGCATCCACTCCTGACGAACTTCCGTTTTGATTTTGATTTGAATAATTGAGGAGCACCTGGACTATCTCGGATTCGGCAGCCGCATACTGAACGGCAATCCCGATCAAAACACCGTTTTTGTTTGCCGCGCCCAGCGAAGAGTCCCAATAGACGCTCGATCCGGCAGTGAATGTCATTCCGGCCGGTTTGAGAACATCGAAGATCCCGGCAAGCGCCAGAGTCCCGCGAGTTCCTGCTTTGACTGGAATTTTGGTAACGCCAATAAGATTACCCAGCCGGACGATTTCTCCTGCTTCGAGATCGACGCTCGGTATAAAATCCACTGCGTCGCCTCTTTGAACATACCTTGCTTTCATTTTTCACTCCAATGTGCACTCCCGCAGAAGCGCATCTATGTTTGAGATGCTCGGCTGGAGCTGGGCATATATGGCGTAAAAGTTGGGATCTTCGATCCGGAAATCCTGTGCCAGATAAAGAAAGTCTTTCTGGGTATCAGTCAATTTCGCTTTGATACTTTCCCACATTCCCAATTCCATGAGTTTTTGTACGACCTTGTATTTGCTGAAGGTCAGATCTTCCAGCGGTACTTCTTCCGGCGTTATATCCGGGAGAACGTCCACCCGTTCATAGCCTTTGGCCGTCATTGCTGCGACACCGAGGCTCGGTCCGTGCCAGACGATGTAAACGGTCCGGCTTTCATTCCATTTGATGTAAGGCATTATTCCTCCGATAAATATTTGATTTCTTCTGGTGACAGAACTGAACTAAAGCAGGCTGCCCAGGCCACTTTTGAGTATAAAAAGGTTTGTTCTGCCATTGCATAAGAGTGTCCCAGCCAGCAGGCCTTGTTATCATCCCGCATGGAAAACATGTTCCGATCTTCGGTCCACGAGCTCCGTTGCGTTGAGGCGACCTTTTCGCCGTTCAGGAAAAGCTGGTGCGTTTTTGTTTCGTTGTCCACTGTGGCCGCGACGGTAAGCCAGCGCCCAGACATTTCTGCTCTGTCATATTTTTTGCTCAATGCGCCAGCGCTGCGTGTGGCTGAATTTCCGGACGCAAACTCGTCTGCCCCCTGGAAGCAGGCCCACGACTTGATTCCGTAAAAACGATGCTGCCCGTCGATTTCTATGGAACAAGTGAGGTTTGCATGATCCAGGTAGGACGTTCCTCCGGAAAAAAAGAACCCGACCCGGTAAAAATACGGATATTCGTCCACAGAGGTCAAATCCGTCACAAATGCCCGAAATATCACAGTGTGATGGGGCGTTTGCCCACTCAGATTTGCATTTGCATAAAATCGAGCACCATATCGCCCGCTGATAAAATCAAAGGCATCTCCTGTTGCGAGGCTGTTATAATTGAGAGTGGCGAGACCGTCGTCAATGTCCTTATTCCCGGTATTGTTGCTGCCGGGGACCGGAAAGACTTTGTCATTCATTGGGCTTAAAACAGAAAAGCCTTTGTCCGGCAGGATCGCAAAGAAACAGTCACTGGCCCGGATTCTCGCCCGGATGCGATCTGAAATCGGCATTACCAGCACCTCCAATCCACCACCAGCGCAGTGATCGCGTCGGTTCCGTCGTTGAGGGTATCGGCTTCACTGGCAGTGTCTCGGCCAATAGAAACAATCCCGCAGGGAGATTCTGCCGGATTTATCGTGACCTTTGCGACGCTCCCCGAAACCGGAACAGTAAACGTTTCAGTCCCTATTGTCAGCACAACATTTCCGGTGATCTCCGGCGTTGCGGAAACCAGCCACAGATCAAACTGTCTGATCCCTTCGGCAAAATAACCGGACAGATCCATTGTGTTGTTCGCATCCAGATAAGCCACAGTCCCATAAACGTCATGCGCAAATACGCGCTGAACCAGGAATTTGTCGGCCTTGTTTTCATGGATGAATTTATTTGTGCCGAGAATCACGACCTTGCTGTCGGTTAAGAAATAAATGGTGTCCGCATCCTTGCTTTCCAGGGAGGCATATTGATCCGCAGTCAACTTGCAAAAATTAACCTTGCTCATCATTTTCTCCCGGAAGGTTCGTTTCAGTTTCGGAATAAGTGAAGGTCGCGCCCTCAACGTCAACTGCGTCGTCAAAGATCACGCCGGTTTCATTCTGAATGATCTGTTTTCCTTCGTCGCTGAAGGTACGGAACAGTTTTGTCCCGTCCGCCAGCTCAACATAAAATTCTTTTTTGATCGCCATTTATTCCTCCATTTCTTTCATGTAGTTTGCGTAGTTGCTCCAATTGGAAGCGGTCTTGTATGCCGTCAGAACAGTTCGGTCTGTGCTTTTCGGAACCCAGATCACACAGGAACCGGGAATATCGTTGAACACGTTTGAACTGGTCAGACTCGGCGGCGTTGTCCGGTAACAGTAATAATCCCGCATGGCTCGACAATAACGGAAAGAACCCGACCGGATTGTTGCAATATCCGCATGGAACCTTACTTCGGTCAGCCGGTAACACTCATAAAAGGCTTCGTCGCCAATATAAGTGATGTTTTCCGGGATCTCGATGGATTCCAGTGAATTGCAACGATAACAGAACCCATTAGGGATGCTGATCCAGTTACTTGGCACATTGATCCGGCGAAGATTCCTGCATGTGTGAAAAACATATCCGCCCATGCTGGTAATCGAATCAGGCAGAGTGATTTCCTCTATTGAAAAACACTCGTTAAACGCATATTCTCCCAGAAACGTCAGACTATCCGGGAAACGAACATCACGCAGCGGGTAACAATACCTGAAAACATATTCCCGGATTGTCGTCAGGGTGTTGGGGAAGTGAACGTAACTCAGAGAATGGCAATATTGAAATGCTCCATACTGAATTTCCGTTATTCCGTCCGGGAACGTCACGCCGTCGAGGGTGTAGCAATTATAACAGATCTGCTCCGGAATAATCGTGATCGAGTCTGAAAACACGATCCGCGACAAACCGTAACAATATTGCATTGAATAACGCCCGATGCTGGTCAGAGAGTCCGGGAACACGATGGCAACCAGAGCGCGACATTCATAAAAGATCTGCTCGCCCATACTGGTCAGGTTCCGATCCATCGAGATGGTTCGCAGGCCATACTTATATTGAAACGCGTAACTCGACATTTGTCGAATATCCGCGATCCGGGCTGCAATCAGGTAATAATTGCCATTTGATCCCTGGCAGAAATAATCCGGAATGTACCAGGAACCGCCATCGGAGATCTTCATTTTGATCGTGTAGGTCCCGTAATCGGCGTAAGTAAAGCTGACGGTCTGCTTGCCGGTCGCGGAGATCTCGTCAGAGCTGCCGTTGCCCCAATCAATGGTCAACGTCCCGCTTTCTATATAAGGATAGAAGGTGACGGTCAGACCGGTGGGAATTTCCATGCGGACATCAAATTCGCAGGCCCCGCTTTCGGTGGTAAAGATCGCCCCGATGTCTCTGTGGCCATGAATATCGTCCAGTCCGCAATTCCAGCCCTGAAAGATCATCCCTTCGTGCTGAGGATTTTCAGGAGGATTGGCCGACTCACCGTCTGCGATATACATGGTTTTCAGGATCGTCCCGTCATAATCAATAAACCGGACGCGGAACCCGAACTCCTCCGGAAGCAGATTGTCGATCGCGGCTGCGTACTCGTTTATCTTCTCGTTGACCAGCGTTCCGCCTTTTGCATTGATCGCCCGCTTAATGTCGGCCTTTGCTGCCGAAATCCTTGTTAATTCATCTGCGACACTCATATCAAATCTCCTTTAACAGTTCTTCCATGCCGACCAGGATTCCCCCAAGTTCCTGCAAGGCTGCCTCGACGGTTTCTCCGGCGAAATACGCGCCAGAGTCCGCAATCTTGATATTGGCAGCGGAGTCAATAATAAACTTGATCCAGAGCCCCGCAAAATCCTCTTGTACAATCGTTTCTGCTGGTTCCGTGGTGGTCAGCAAGGCGATATATTTGTGATTCTCGGTCCATTCGGTCGCGTCCAGAATGAACCCCGTTCCGTCACCGGCTGTCGCAAAGGCCACATGGGTGTACCAGGTGGTCGCATCTTCGCCGGGATCGCCCTTCGCACCGGCGATCATCCCGAAAGGATCACTCCAACCGGCGTCGGCGGCTGCTCCGGATGTCCATGTTCTGGAA
>DXVA01000017.1:8011-11280 GCA_019408975.1 Lentisphaeria bacterium
TCCCCCTGCAGACGAATCCGGAAGTAACGGTCCGTTTCAGTCTGAACTTCGTGCCAATCTTGACTAAGTTCCGACTGAGTTTCGGAAAAGATCAATTCCAGACCGGCTGCGCAAAGCGCTCGCACCTGGGCTTCCGTCAGATATTCGCTCTGAATCTCCGTTGGATTGCCGGTGGAGCTGATTCGGTTTCGAACTGTGAAGCCTTTAACCTGCAGAACGAATACTTCGTTTCCGCCTTCATCGAATCCTACCAGCTCCCCGTTGAGCGTTGCCACGCTTTCCAGAGTCCCCAGAAGTGTGTTCAATTCCTCGGTGTTCATGTTCCGAATGGGGATCGTGAACTCGGTGAAGGTATATTCCACCTCATTGATCGTCTCCGTCACGCTCTGAACGGAGATCTCCCCATGCTCCGCGACCAGAATATAATTGCTGGTGGAGTCGAAGTCGTCGTCCATGACAAACTGCCAGGCGGGGATCGACGTCAGAGCAGCCAGAGGGTACGGATCGGCGTTGTCTGCGTTGGCAAACACCCGCATCTTCAGGCAGGCTGAAACGCCTCGCGTCAGCGTTGGTGCGACGGAATTTTGCGCGTTTGCATAGTCACGGATCGCTCCGAGCGTGCTTTCTGCGTTGACGTAAAATGTTAAAGTTTGCATTTACAACTCCTTTTCATACTTTGATTTTTTCGGAAAGAGCTTGAACAGACGAGCTCGCAGACCTCCGGAAAAAGCTCTGTCGTTATATCCGCAGAGTATGCGGGAGAGCTTTGCATCTTTCCCGGCAGTCTCCGTTTCGCAGGTCCGTTTGAACAGCGCCTGATCGAAGCCCCCGGTGATCCCCAGCAGGCCACAAAACAGGGTATTGATCGTGTAGCCGATACCAGACTGGTAATCCACGTTCCGCATGGCCCGGAGCAGCTTCCGCGTCGGAAAACGCTGCGGGGTGTGCGATTCGTAATTATGCGTGAGGTGCAGTCCGCGACCTTCCAAATACTCAAAAGTCCTCCGCACCCGCCTCTGCCAGATACTCCCATTCTCCGGAAAATCTGCTTTACATCTCGCGTTGAATACTGGTGGTAAGCTCTCAAAGTCAAATTCCGAGAGCAAAACACAGTCGTCAGCGCTCCATGCGAACTCCGGAGTGATGTCGTCGGAGGCGATCGCAGCCAGAACTTTCCGGATAATGTTTCCGTCCTTGTTATGCTTTAAGGGATCATCCATCTGGATAATCCGCACACCGGTCAGCCAGGCGGGAGGATCGGAGGCCACGACAATGACGTTCCTGATCCCGCGTCCATACTTTTCCAGGCTCCGTAAGAATATGCGGAGTTCGTCGTTTTTGCTCTTACTACCTCCGCCCAGAGGGATTATAAGGTCAATCATGCAGCTCCTCCAATCTCCTCCGAGCTTCCGGGTAATCTTTGTAAAAGAGCTCTCGCGTCTCATTTCGGAGCTTTTCGAGCTCCTGGGCAATGCTCCCGAACTCCTTGTCGCGGACTTCTTCGATCACCACAGCCAGATCCCGGAGCCGGAGTGCTGTTTCCCGGTGGCTGAATTTCAGGTGATCGGCTGCGTCACGCAGCTGGGCTGAAACGTAGTCCCTGTTGTCGTCCTCGTAGGTGAACTCCTGCCACTTCGACCAGGCGGCTTTGACGTGCTTTCTGGCGCAGGTCGTGCATTGATCGAAGGCGGAGGTTCGCCCAACGGAAACACCATTTTTGCCATGACAGTTACAGGCCATTATTCAAACTCCTCGTCGTTATTTTGTGAAAGTCGTCTGGCAGATTCGATTTCAACGGTCACCAGCTCTTTTTCATTGAGCCGGGTACGCCGTATTCGTTCTGCCTTTACGATACGCCGGTCCTCAAAGCCGGTCCCGTTGCGCTGGGCATAGAAACATTGCTCTTTCCAGAACGCTGCTTTGTATGCCGGTACTCCGTCTGCTTCCAGGCTGTACAGTTCGTTCTTGCCAGTCAGATATATCCGCGAGAAGATCTCACCGGAGAAAGTCTGGCCGGAAATGTAGAGCCTTGACGGGCAAAAGGGGTCGAAATCGACCCGGTAAAGATACTCCGCGTCGTTGAAAGCGACTTTAATAACCTTGCCGGATTTCTCGATAATCAAAGGCCCATGCCGGGAGGCGTGAACGAGAGTGTTCTTCTGGAGAAACCCGACGTCTGCCGGGCAGAGAATCACCGGCAATGTTCCCGCATCCAGATCGCAGACGTGATAAAGGCGAAACAGTCTGTTTCCTTCGGCCCCACCAGCGATAAAGGTCAGATGCCATACTCCATCAATACACTCGGCTACGGGAGAACACTCGGTTGCATCCTCCGGCAAACCGGTATTGATCCGAACCCAAGTTCTGTTTTTGAACTGGTGGATCTTCCACTTGCCGCCGATCATAATGCAACAGAACAATCTTGGCTGAAAGCCGTTCTGCGGATCGGGAGCAGCGAATGGCATGTGTGATTTTATGTTTTCGTCAAATTTGAACATATTATTCTCCATCCGGACAAGGCCACTTGATATTGCCTTCTTCGTCCGGGCATCCTTGTTGAAGTTCCATATAACCGTCGTAACTGTAACTGGAGCAGAACTCGTCCTGCAGCCCCACCAGTTTTCCACATTCGTCGATGTTGCCGCCGCCGTAATTCACACCGGAACAGCTGCCATCTTCGCCCACTTCGATGAGCCGCCAGTGGAATCCCGGCGTTCCGACCTCGTTGCCCTGGTACGGAGTAAGGTCCCAGCACCGATCTTCCTCATTTTCGGAAGAACCGTTGAGAACCTTACTTCCCAGCACAGATGGTTCGCAGTCACATGGGCATTTCGGATAAAGGAAAACTTCTCCGCCACGCATGATGACTTTGCCGTTTTTTAACCAAACATTACCCGATGACACTGAGACCTCCTAACATCATGTGGTAATTTTCGATGATCGGACCATGCTGTTCCTGGATCACCGAGTACGCACCGTTTTTATAAATCAACCGGGCAATCAGCCTGCGGAATTTGCTGTCAGTCGGAGCCGGATAACTGGACTCCATTTTGAAGGTGACTCCTGAGCCACCAGTTTCGAGATAGATATACATGCTCCGCTTCTGCTGCCAGTCCTTAAAACAATAGCGCGGAGCATTAACTCGCCGGGTTCCCATATCAATAAAACCACAGGAAGAAGCATCATAATCGGCCCCGTCAACAATCGCCAGCATGAGTCCTTCTTCTTCGTCTATATCCCCGGAGCTGGAAGAATCACCTCCCGAACTC
>DXVA01000017.1:11290-20236 GCA_019408975.1 Lentisphaeria bacterium
TGCTGTCAGGCGGATCGTCGGAGGAAGAATCCGGATCGTCGCCGCCAGAAGAATCGTCTTTACAACTTCCCACCGGGTAAAGCACCAACTTGCCGTTTGAAAGCCCCAGGATTCCGCTGCCGCCCGGCCAGTCGGGACCATCGCTGGAACTTGACGACGAACTTGACGAACTGCTGGAACTGCTGCTGGAAGAGCTGGAAGAATCATCTCCGTCAGGCACTCCACCTTTAGTGAACATTATTACAGCCTTGAAGTAGCCCCGATAACCTGGTTCCGAAAACTGCATGACACCGACTTTCCCGTCGCCATAAAGCAACCGGGCTGGGCTGCAAGGAACAGCTGCGAATTCCTCAACCGCGCCCTTTTCAGTCAGGATCGGAGCCACGCAGTCACCAACTTTGGCCTTCGTTTTGATCGGGACCAGGGAGATTCCACCAATAATGCAGTCTCCAACACCGTCCGCAGGCAGTTCTGTGGGAATGATCCCCCAAGTTTGACTGCTTCCGTCATAAGGGGTGCAGGGAAGAACCCCGGTCGGAGATTCTTCCTCGCTCATCATGTCGATGGTCACAGCAGAACCGGCAGGGAGCGTTTGCCCGGAGCTGTTCCAGACAGAAAGGCGCAGGCTGCTGTTGGCAGAGCCTTTGGTGCTTCTCCCCCCGATCCGGCTGGACGCGTTGACCAGGTCACGGATATTGTTCTCCAAGACCGAGTTCGGCTGGAATGGCTCGCCCTTGTTAACATGAGGAAAAAACGCCATATTTCACCTCAAATTCCCAGGCTGCCAAAACTGTCCGTATAACAGACTTCCGCCTTGTAGATCTTTTTCACCTTCCGGACTCGTTCACCGTTCTTTACCTCGTCGTCAGTCAAGGCCCAGATATATTCAAAGCCTTTTTTCGATCCTACGCTATGTCCGGCGACTGTCGCCTTGTTCTCATTCAGACGGATCGCAAAGTGGAAACTGACGTTCACTTTTTTCGATCCTTTGGTCGGCGCTGAATAAGAACAGCCCAGGAACATGACTTCCCCACTGGACCAGCCTTTGAAAGATCCGCTGTTAACTTTGCCAACGAGCTCCGCCACTTTGCGCTTCCAGCTGGTCCCCGTTACCTTACTTTTGCTCATCGGTTTGGTGTAGGTTTCCCGGAGTTCTCCTATTGAAACGTCAACACCGGCCGCTTCGCTTTCGCTGCCATCCTTGCCGTTCCAACCGATCGGAACTGCTGCCGCTACGCTGGCCGAATCCTTTGTCTGCCCATCAGCAGCATAAACGCAGGTTTGCTCAATTGCCTGGGTCATGTGTTTTGTTCCGGCCGAACAGTCAAAGGAAACTGTCGGTTCATCGTCCTCACTTCCAGAATCGCCTCCGGACGAGGAAGATTCGGAGCCATACTTGACATCAATCTTCCAGGTATCGTCCGTCAGACGTTCGGAAACGGAAACAGACTTTTTCGGGATAGAGGAGTATTCCTCCGGCGCTTCGGTATAAGCCGCTTCACAGGCTTCCGCGTCTGTAGTTGCACCTGAAACGATGTAATGAACCGTTGCGGCGCTGGACGAGTGTGTTCCGGAGCCTTGTTCGAGCTCAAGATCAACTGCGTCCCAGGCCTGAATTACTTTTATTGACATGGTTTTCTCCTGTTAATTGTAACTCAAAGTCGCGGGAGCAGATCCCGATTTCATACGCTTGAGTTGTCTGTTTGTTTCTTTGGTATTGGCAACAATAGCCTCCGTCGCTTTTGCGGTCCGTTCCTGGGCCGATCCACCGCCGCCAAGAAGCGCGTCGAGCTCTTTTGCGCTCCATGCGCCGACAGATTTTCCGGCAGTGGAGGACAAATTGAGCGCAGCCTGTTCGGTCCTCGCTGCGGCTTCATTAGCCCGCTGCTGTTCAGCTTCGACCGCCGCAGCCTTTTCTGCTGCCCGCTGCTTCACTTCGTCCATTGCGCCTTGCCATTCAGCCTTCGCCACGTTGATTTCAGCGGCAGCTTCCCCAACAGCCTGGTTATATTTCCGCTGATTTTCGGCAATTTCGCCCACCATAGCATCTTCCGCCCCTTTGATCGCGCTGTCCCATTCGCTGGTGTCGATCGGGGCATTTGCCTCTGCCAGGCCCGCGTCGGAACGCGCTTTATTCTGATTGATCTTTGCAATCATCGCGTCGTCAAGGCCTTTGTTAGCCGCTGCCCATTCCGCGTTGAGAGCGTCGAGCTCCCGTTGGGATTGGCGCTCAGCATTGGCAGATTGCTGTCTCCGGGAGTCACGACGTCGCTGATATTCACGCTCAACGACAGCGATTTCAGCTTTGACAGATTCCTCTGAATCAAACAGGCCCTTTGTGCGAATCCAGGCTTTCTGGATTTCCAGAACTGTTTTTTCAAAAGCACTGACGATCCCGTCCCAGATATAATTCCAGGCTTTTTGCATAGCGTTTCCAATATATTTCAGGCCGACCAGCAGGCCGTACCAGAGATTATTGCCGAGTTTCAGGATTGAGGTCGAAACAACAGCCCAGGAGTCATCCAGGAAGTTCACCAGCGGATACCACACTTTTAAGATGCACTTCCAGAGATATTTGAAGCCGTAAAGCATGCCATACCAGAAGTGATATGCTCCCTTCAGGATTGAGAAAATAACGATCGTCCAGCTGTCTGAAAGAAAGTTTTTCAGGCTAAACCAGGTTTTTTTAAGTGGGAAAAGCCCCTGCAACCATACAACGTTCAATGCAGCCAATCCGACCTTAGCGGCCCCGGCAAGATCTCCAGATGCCAGAGCGATCTTTATGACTACCCAGGTTTTTCCAACGACCTCTTTGATCCCGGAAAACGCAGTTTTGAAATCAGAGGCCATACCTTTTACTGAATCCGCACAGATGTCCCATGCACCGGTCAATTTCCAGACAACTGCAATTAAAGCACCCAGCGCCACACCGACCAGAACGGCAGGACTTGAGATCGCTGTCCACATCGCCAGAGCGACAACTTTGACGCCGATCATTACAGCTTTAAGAGCCGTAGAAATGGCCATTAGCCCCTTAACCGCCGCGATAGGAGCCAGTACAGCGACCTTTAAGATCGTGAACGCTGTGCTCAACGTTCCGACTGCGAAGGCCACCGCTTTGAACGCCAGCCCCAGGGTAATCAAAGCTGCTCCGGCAGCCAGTAACCCAGCAATAATTTTAACTGCTGTAATCACCACGCCCTTGTGAGCCGCGATCCATTCTGCAACCTTTGTCAGCACATCGGACATCCTTTTTATATAGGGTCCCAGCGCTTCACCGATAATTCGGCCGATGGCAATCTGGCAGCCTTCAACCGCCGACATAAAGATTCGGAAAGCGCCACCGATACCGGAGTCCATTTCCTCGGCTGTCTGGGCCGCTGTCCCGTTGACGGTCTGAAGTTTTTTGATAAATTCATCGAGCTGCTGAATATTGCCTCCCAGCTGGAGACCAGCCAAAGATCCGCGCAGGTCAAAAATCTCTTCTGCAAATCCCAGACGTTGAGCTGTCGGCATGGAGGCCATAGCTTTTGCAATATCAGCCATAATGTCCGGCATTGCCCGGAGATTCCCGTTGGCGTCGGTAGTGGCGATTCCCATAGCTTTGAGCTTCGCCTGAATCTTGGTGTTGGCGAACTGGCTGTACGCCTTACGCAGCGCTGTACCGGCCAAGCTGCCCTTAATGCCCATATTCGCCAGAACTCCCAGAGCCGCAGATACATTGGTAATTGAGTCACCGGCAGCAGCCGCCTGGGGACCGGCCATTTTCAAACCTTCTGCAAGGTCCGTCAGTGTTTGAGCTGATCCGTTGGCCGTCGCAGTTAGAATATCCGCCACGTTTGACATCTTTGAAGATTCAATTCCGAACACTCGCATATTATTCGCTGCGATTTCTGCTGCCTCCGAAAGCTCCGTTCCCGTTGCTCTGGAGAGGTTCAGCACAGCCGGGATCGCAGCTTCAATCTCCTTCGGGGAGAAGCCCATGCGCCCAAGCGCAGTCATGCCTTCAGCCACCTGTTTCGCTGTAAAACTTGTGGTCCGGCCGAGCCTTTCGGCAACTTCCGTCAGAGATTTGAACTGCTGTTCTGTTGCGGCGGTGACCGCTTTCACCATTCGCATTTCGTCGTCGAAATCTGCAAATGTCTTTGTTGAATAAGCCAAAGGAGCCGCTGCCAGCGTTGCAACAGTAACAAGGTTCTTTCCCACACTCGTCATGGAATTGCCAAAGTTTCTGAGCTTGGCCTGGGCTGCTTTCAGCCCGCGTTCAAGTTTGGTCTGGTCGAGCATCAATTCAACAAATGCGCGACCGGCTCTTACATTTCCAGATGCTCCACTCATACCGGGGTTCCTCCTTTCCGTTGTTTGCACCAGATGTCACGCAGAATGGATAGCGGGGCTTTGCCCGCATGTTTTTTCTGCTGGTATGGATTGAATTCTGATGCGCTGGCTGCTTTGCTTTTTTTCGGATCGCGCATCACGTTGACGATCATTGCCATGAGGTTTGAGGTCTGCGCCCACTCCATTTTCCCGCGTCCATCTGCCATTTTCAGCAGTTCGCGCAGGGTAAATGGATCTGGGTTCACTCCGCAGATTCCTGCGCTTTCCCAGATAAGCCGGTCAACTGTTCCAGCGCGGAGACCATTTTGTTTTCGAAGTCCCCGTCTGCCATCAGAGCGTCCAGACGCTTCCGGGCAATCTCCTCGAAACGGCGGGTTGCAGACAGAATTTTCTGGAAGGCGAGCCGTTTCGGAGCCGGGAAAAAATCAATGATCTCGTCCAACAGAGCAGTGGTCGCATGTTCGACAGCATCTCCAGCCATCGCCATTCCGAAATCCTCGTCAGTCACGCCCTTTTGGTCACACTCTGCCTTGCAGACTGCGTAGAGAACATCGACGAGCAGAACCGGATCGCTGGACAACTGTTCCAGAAGTTTCGTATCGGGATTGTTGTTTTTATCCAGCTCGACGATGGCTGTCAGATCAACTCCGCAAAGCGCTCGGACTCTTTTTATTGCTGCCACATTTACAGCCAAAGTCCAGACGCGACCAGTATTATCAGTAAAGGTTTTCATGATTATTTTTTCTTTGATTTGTAAAGATTTTTTCTTAAAAACGCCCCGGAATTTGAGCTTCATTGAGAGGCTTCCGGGGCTCACTGTCACTTCCAGACCGGCGCTCGCGTTGAAGCTGTAGGTTTCGCAGTAACGGAAACAGTCAGAGCTTCTTCAAGCGGCTGTTCCACCGAAAAGCCGGTGATCGAAAAGTCCGCGTCGAGACCATGATCGTTGCCATCTGTGATAAACAGCGCAATCGGCGTGTTGGAAAAGTATGCCTCCTGAAACGCAGTAAAGTCTGCATCCTCGGTATCGTACAGAATACCGAATTCCAGGGATGCTTCTTTCAACGTAGCGATAGATGCCTTCCAGCCCTGAGTGGCGCGAGTGGTCACGTCGGCTTCGCCGGACTCCAAGTTAAGTGTGAGGTCTTTGACGTTCTTTACTTCGGTGCTTCCGGTCTGACCGGCAGCGCCACGAAGAAGAACAGCATCAAGTCCAAGTACAACTGCCATAATAAATTCTCCTTGAGGGTTATGGTTTTACAGAATCTTCCCACAGTTTTGGAAGTTGTGGGGCTACCTTTTGAAGCGTCGGCCCCATCAGCGGGCGCTTCGGATATTTCCGGCGACGGTAGATGCCACCGAATTCGTGTGCGGTCATGGAAATACCAATGAAACTTTCTGCCGGTCCCACGACAACAGTCATGCGCTGCCTTTCGACGCCAAACAGAATGGAGCGTTTCAAAAGGCCACGACGGGTGTGTGGTGGTGATCCGGGACTTGAATAATTCTTTGAACGCGAGACTGCGTTCCGGGCAGATTTCCGTATATAAGCGCCAGCTCTGGAAAGAGGCTTCGGGCTGCTTTTTTTGACCGCGTTGCGCACCGCGTTACTGTCGAACTCGATGCGAACATTTGTATTGGTCACGAGCAGATCTTCTTGAACGTCAATTCAATGACGCTGGTGAACTGCCCGCGCTCCCGGAGGTGCTCCGGGGAATAGATGGGATTGTAAGCGACGCAGACGCAGGTCGCATTTGCAAGTTTTTTGTTCAGGAATGAAAGACCGAGACCTTCGACTGTCTGCAATAACGTGTCGAGCTCATCTTCGCATCCGCGTTTAAGGAAGCCGATCTGGACCTTCAGCAGTTCCTCGTGAGCCGCCCGGCTCACTGTTTTATATTCCGGATTTACCGGGACGACAATGACGCGCATTGTTTCCAAGTCCCGGAGATCAAAGGTCGGAAAATAAAGGACTTCTGCATTATATTCGGCCAGAGAGTCGGCAACGGCAACAGCCAAGTTTACAACATTGCTCATTTTACCACCGCGATTATTAGGTTACCAATTGCACCGAGCATCGCTATAACAGCGGCGGCCAGTGCTGACATAATGGTTTTTTGCATTTCCGCAGCCGGTTTACAAGGCGGGATGTGGTGCTGCCGGTCCTCGAAGTGCATTTTAACCATGCCCCTGAGTTCGGCAATATCCAGCCTGGCGCTGTTGAGCTCGTGCCAGATGTCTTTGTGATCCGGAGTATCAGGCATTTGCTTCTCCTATCTCTTTAGTGTGGATTCGACGCGTTGAATGATATGCTCCGGACCATCGCCATATCGGTTCTGCGTTCGGAGCCAGAACTTCGTAGCGCATACCGTTATAAAGGATGGTGTCTCCTCGTTCCGGATCATTTTTCAGATCGTCAGCCGCAACCAGAAAGTCGCGGCTCTCAATTCTGACGGTCGATCCATACTGGTTTTCGGCCCGGAATAACGTCCGTCCCAACGTCGCGGGGATCTCGAAAGATCCTCCGCCCTTCGGATTATATGTAATTGTAACCGAAAGACATTCACGACGCTGTTCGTCCAGCCATTCCGAGGCCGCAGCCAGCAGGTTCATGTTTAGACGGCGACGTAGGGGGCGTTGAGGAGGACGCGCACCACTTCTCCGTCGGTTTCGGCAGCCTGGACAGATTTGCCCAGATACTGATTGCCAGACTGAGTTGCGGTCGCCACCTTGTTGGCAGCATCCCAATACAGCGGGGTTCCGACAGCGATTGCGCCGGTTCCCTTCGGGGCATCGAAAATACCGACAACTGCCAGCGATCCCAGCGTTCCGGCTTCAATATCCAGACGAGCAACACCGACCAAACTTCCCTGAACGACCACATCTCCAGCAGCAATATTTTCAGTGGGACGATAATCGACAGCTTCACCTTTTTGTACGTAACGAGTCATAAATAATCTCCTTGAAATCAAATGTTTTGTGTTATAATTTGCCGGGCGCATTTTTCAGCACCCGGCAGGGATTCTTAGGCAGCGCCGTTGGCTTTGACGATACCACGATGGTCCTGTTCGCGGACACCGACGTCGAAAAATACGCGGAACCACATGCCCAGAACGTTGAAGTCCAGATCACCACGCTCAACGGTGGGAGTTCTGCGGCCTTTGAGATACCCGATCTCGAAGGTGTCAACTGTGCCAGGCTGACCGAAAAGATACCAGCCAGTGGAGCTTGCCCCGGAGTAGGCAGCGTTTGCCAGATACGGGGAGCTGACCACCTGAAGGTTCTCATCGGAAAGGACGTTCAGCGCAGGTCTGACCACGTTATCAGTGCCACCGGACATCACGAGGGTCGCACCGCGAGTGAGCTCAACTGCCAAGTGTTTGAGAGCAGTCGGGACCACCAGATAACGGGGTTCCACCGCGATCGGCTGACCGTCAGCATCGACCTGGTCCAGATAGAGCTGGATCGCCTTTTTAAGACTGTCTGCGGAAAGCGCAGAGGTCGCGCCGGTGAGCAGGTTTTTATGAGCTGCGGAGAACAGCGCTTTGCCATCGCCCTGAGTGGGGTTCGCCAGGAGTCTGGAGAAGAAAAGCTGGTCGATCAAACGCGCAGCCCTGTTGCCCATTGCAACCGGAACCTTGAGAAAAGCTCCCAGGTCGTCGTTGATAATCATTTTTCTGGTCAGGCAGAACTTCTTGGCAAAGGTGTCGATCTGGTTCTTTGCGGATTCTTCGATGAGTCCGCCTTCCTTGATCTCGCCGTCAGCGGCCACAGGGAGCAGATCCCCCATGTCGGTCAATCTGAAACGGTCTGCTTCCTTGAAGTCATTGAGGTCGCCACTGGCTGAGATCGCCAGAGTCACCAGCAAAAGCGAATCCTATATCTCGCATCTGTTCCGCAAAGAAATGGGAATCGCACCGCACCGGTATCTGCTGCAGCAGAGAATAAAAGCGGCACGCGTGCTGTTGAACGGTCCGCTCCCGGTCAAGGTGATCGCAGAGCGTTGCGGATTCCCGAAACTGCGTACTTTCTACGCGGCATTTCAACGGGAAATCGGCATATCGCCGGGAACTCTGCGCAAGAGAAGGGCTTACCTTGATATGGAAAAACGGAACTCTTTCACCAAGTTCTGAAAGCCTGCCTCAAGATCGGCGGCATCCTGCCGTTGTTTTATCCGTCCGAAGCCGCCGCGGAGCCGCCGGAACCGGGGAATATTGCCGGTATCGGTGCTTTTTATTCAAAATAAACTTGAATTCATTTGTAATTTGCCCTGTGCGGGAATATCTTTACCGGAACTGTCCTGCAAACAAGAAAATAAAAGGGTAAATGAATATGAACGATTGGGAAAATCAGAAGCTCGTCGGAATCAATAAAATGGACGGACATACGGTTTATCCGCCGTTTGACGACAAAGATGATGCCATGACCGGCGAACGTTCCGCTTCTCCTTATTTCAAACTGCTCAACGGTGCATGGAAATTTGAATATTTCTCCGGGCCGGATACTCTGCCGGAAGATTTTTTCGAGGAGGATTTCGACTGTTCCGAATGGGATGATATCGTTGTCCCGAGCAACTGGCAGATGAAAGGTTACGGCAACCCTCATTAC